>JAEUIE010000005.1 GCA_016795155.1 Planctomycetia bacterium
GGATCCATAACTCCAAGTCTGGTGGCATCGACTACATCCTCTTCAGAGAGGATCCGAGTCGAGAACTGGAATTAGTTCTCGACGGAACGCTGAGCTCACGCTGGTGCATGAAGGAAGTCCCTTCGGTTGAAACGCTGAAACAACTTGCTGCTGGGTTCCACAACGGCTTGCCATTGACACGAAATGCGGGTAGCCCCCATCGTCATGAAGGCTGGTTCGTGACAGTGGTGGCAGATCAGTCAATCCAAGCTCTGTATCGGGCAGCTGACTGTGAAACCAAAAGAACTCAAATCGAGAGTGAATTCTTAACCGTAGCCAGACGGATCACCAGTCTGCTGGAAAAAGATGGCGTCACGACAAGACGAGGCCATCAAGCAGAACTCCTCAGTCTTGGAAAGCTGGAACGCATCACACGTGATGGCCGACAGTTGCTTCATTTCCATGCCTATGTGTTCAACTTTGGACGGAGTGTGGAAAGTGGTGAATTCGGTGCCCTCAGTTTTAAGAAGGCCTTTGATTTACAGCGTTACTATCAGAACATCCTGACAAAAGACTTCGCGAACCGCTTGATTACCAAGCTGCACTTCGATATTTACCGACGGCGGGACAACGGACTTGGGATACGAGGAGTTACCAAAGACTGGATTGCCTCATGGAAAGCTGATTCCAATCAACGTCTGAAGTCGTTTAAGAACACCGTTGGTGTCCGTCGGCAAAAACTCATTGATCAGTTCAACAGGTACTCAAGGGTCGCAAAACAGCAATGGAATCTAGAAGAGCGGTTAGCCACCTGGCGAAAACAGGGTGAGAAGTTCGGATGGTATTTGAGAAATCTTCCCACCAGAACATTGAGATATCTCAGCGAGAAGCAGGTAGAACGGCTGTCTACACGCTACGTCAAAAGGGCCATCCGGTGGGAATCCAACCATGCCAACCTGGTGCGACCCTCATCACTGGTGGCATCGGCCCTTGTAGAGTCACTTCGTGATGAACGTGTCAATGAAGCAAGTATCAAACAAGCCATCACCAAGATGATGAAAAGCCCTAGGAAGTATGGGCTCGATACCTGGAAAGTGAAGGATACTGAGTATCTGATTTTGTTGCGGAACAGTCAGTTGATGCGACAAGCGATCATGCGTTCTGCGACGATGGGCACACAACAACACCGTCGTCACAAGATTGACAAGAAGGAATTAGCTCATCACGCCCTGTATTTGGACCAAGACAACACCGTCACGCTCAACCAATTTGCCACTGGTGAGTATCTCACGTTTGTTCCAGCAGATAGAAAACAGGCACTGCATGCCATCATGGAGAGTTACGCATCCAGGAAATACCGCACCATCATCGTTTCCAAGTCGCCAAGACTCAGACCGAAAGGGGTCGATGGCGAATTTGTCACCGTTGCCAACTTCATCAAGAAGACTCAGCCCAAGAAATTTGCCGAGATCTTCTGGCGAGTCAGGCAGCATCGGTTACGAGGCATACGTCATACAGCCCAGATGATGGATATGATCCGCCGGCCTGATTGGAAATTGAAGTCACGTACAACGGTGCTGCTAGACCCATCGAACTGCAAAGCAGCAGAACTCAAAGTGATGATGGACTACCTACATCGCAAACGTTGCAAAGTCATCATGCTGTCAGATAACCACATCGCAATGCAGATGCAGCATGAACTCAAGCAACAGCAGCAGATGTCCATGAAAATGGGGATGAAGCTGTGACCATACGATCTTTCTTGCTGAAAGCGTGGCATGCTGACCGGGAGCGAGCAAACTCCTGGCTGGTCGTACTCGCACCATGTCATGTGGTGGTTTCCATTGCTTTGCTGTTCAAGGTACGAGCAGAGCAGATGGGCCTGATGTTCTTACTTTGGGCGTTCCTTGCTCTGATAGCTGCCTACTGCGTGTTTGTGAATGGATTGAGGAAAGACACCAAGCCAGTTTGGTACATCGTTATCTACTGGGGGTTACCTCTGCTCGCGTTCTCCACGATCTATGGCTTCATTGCGGCAAAAACCCAGGGTATCAGTCTGAAAAGTATCAGCGTAACTCAGTTGATGGAAAACAGCCACGAAGGCGATGAAGATAGCTTGCTTACCCCTGGCTTTCGCTGGGTGGGTGACCAGCACCATGTTGGCGGTACCCTTGGAACGAATCTCAGCATCATAGGTATTGGCATGCTGCGTTTCATGCTGTCCGTGGTGGTGGAAACACCAGTGTTCATCTATGTGATGTTTGTCTCAACATGGTTGTTTCAAATACGAGGGAGAAGACCATGATGCTCGGATTGGTAATTTTCATTTTTTGGGTGATTGTCCTAGCAGCGTTGTATTCGTTCGGGCAGGTGCACGAGCCAGAAGACCAAACTCATCTTCGTGGGCAAGAGCTTCAATCTGATAAGCAGTTGCAAGGGGACATTGATGACAATTGACCTCGCTTCGATTGCCATTACACCAGAACAGGCAACTCGAAACATCATGATTTCAGGTTTGCCTGGGAGCGGCAAAACCGTGCTCGTCTGGTTCCTGCTGGATTCTCTGCTGAAAGGGTTTCCAGATGAGGACATTCGTATCCTGCTTACTGATCCCAAGAAAGAGAATACCCCGATTGTAGCTGGTGCACTTCCACCTTGGGCACCCATCTGGCTCACTCATCCAGACGAAGCCAGGTCTGTTCGAATTGCCTTCGGCAAAATCTACAAGACATTCAGTGATGCGGAGCGGCTGTCTCACCACCTTATTCAAGACGAGAAGAACTCCGTTGAAAAGTACTGGCGTAACATCGCTCGTTTGTTGCTGTCCTACGAAATACTGTGGTACCAGACAAAACATCCTGGCAACTGGACGCTCCATGATCTTGTGACAGCCGGAACCAATTCAGCAGAACTCGAAAGAAAGCTCGGTCGATTCCCGCCATCGCAGAGTCTGATTCAAGCGACATTTCAAGATCCAGAGCACCGTGGAAAAGTAGTTTCGTCGCTTGGAAGCTATCTTGGGCAATACCGTGCACTCGCTCAGAACTGGCAGAAGTGCAAGGACGAAATCTCGTTGGAGAACATTCTGTCATCTCGCTGTGTGCTGATGCTCGGGCATGATGAACTGTATCCCAGTCAGTTTGCTCGTCTCAACAGCCTGATCATCTCCGAACTGTCAGCCGCCATTCTCTCAAAGCGTGATCAATCCAAGAGGCATTATCTCATTCTCGATGAGTTTGCCTTGCTGAAGGGCTTTACTGATATCCGTGAACTGCTTCTAAAAGGCAGAGATTCAAACATCTCCGTGGTTCTGACCTTCCAAGATCCCGCTGCTGTTATCTCGGTGCTTGGAAAAGACAGGTTCATTGAAATAACCTCGATGTGTCAATTCAAAGTTTTCTTGAAACAGGGACCTGAAGCTTCACGATGGGCATCGGAACAGTGTGGGCAACGCGAGGTGAAAGAAGGGAGTGCCATCAAACAACGTCCAATCATTTTGCCAGATGAATTCATGAACTTGAGCTTGGCAACTGGACGTACCATAGACGGTTTTATCACCACGCCCTATGGAGCTCCCGCTCGATTCAGTCTCCCCTTTCGTAAACGTTTGATCAGTATCTTTCAGAAGGCATCTGGACGTGGGTTTATCCCACGATCTTGATAAACCGTTTGCCATGGTGGCTGACGGTAGAATGGGAATCTCTTTCAAGGAGAAACCGATGAGAATGCGAGTGTTCATGCTGGTGACTGCCATGGCTACCAGCTGGTGCGGTTTACATGGCCAGGAACCCGATCCTGCTCTTGCGCTTGGGGCTGCCTATAGTAAAGCAGTAGCTGAGAAGGAAGAAACTTACCATCGCGCTATTGAAGAACTGTCGAAGAAACTATCAAAAATGCAAATCCTCTCGCAGGATAGCAAAGAAGAAACCATTCTTGCTATGAAAAGCATCGTGACTGGCTTGGTAGCTGAAGGAAAAGCAGTCATTGCATCATATGAGAAATACAAAAGTGACTCCAAGGCCTACATGGCTGCTATGGACCGCATTCCATCTTCAATACCACCGATGGCAGAAATGGCACGCTTCAAGGCACGAAAGTATGCAAACAACCCTATCGGCAGACAATACGAGCAGTTTGCAAAAGAAGCGAATGAACTCATAGGGAAGATTTCTCAGCGTCGCCTGGACGTAGAACAGGGTGATGCCCTTATTGCCCAAGCTGTCAAAGAAACTGAAAATGCTGTTGAGTTCCTTACAGATTACGGAGCATTCCTCGAAGTATTGTCCTTGGGCGACATCACAGCTGCAAGGCAAGCTTTTCGAGAGAGAATGCATGAATTCATGAGGAACTATCAAAAGTTCGATGGGTTAATGCAGCAGTTCCACGAGAAGCTCAAGTCAACCAGTTCCTCTGACCAAATCAGGCAGGAGTACCAGTCGAAAAAGGCAAAGAAGGCAGAGGAGCAGGAACAAAGACGTGTTGAATCTTTGAAGGCGACACGAAGAGAAACAGACCCACAGGATTGGAGTGCTGAAACTGTACAACCTACACTCGCCTACTCAAGTCCGGCACGAACGGTAACGCAAGGTAACTATCGCCCTGTCAACTATGCGAATGTTGCCAAAGCTTCGGCCAACGTGCAACGCAACATCAATACCGTTCGGCGGTTCATCAAATAGCCATGACGACTAATCAAGCACTGGCAATGGATATTGCAGAATGCCTCCTGGAGGCGTTGCCGATTCGTTTCGGAACAATTCAAGAGAGGCGATTTATCACCAAGGCTGCTCTCATCATTGCCGAAAAACTTGATGGTTCCATCAATCAAAAAAGCCCTCAGGATGAGGGCTTGATGGCAACAACAAATGAGTCTTCATCTGAATACAGTGGGTAATTTCCAATGGTGATCCAAGTCTTCGGGTAACAGATCCCAAAGGCTACCTTCCAAGAAATAACGCTTTGATTTCTGGCAGTAGGCTTCTTCGATTTCAATTCCAATCCCAGCAGTTTACTTGGTGAAGGGATTGGTTAGCCTTACTTGATATCACTAATTCCAAACTGATCAGCTTCTTCCTTCGTAATGATTTCAATGATCTGATGAGCAACAAGCACAACAATCCTCAATGGCAGGTGGTTCACTTGGAGAATGACAACTGTCTCTTTTTGAATCTCTACTTTTCTTACCTTGGCCATCGCATCTTCAATGATGGCTTGCTTCTGCATGCCCATCAGGATTTTGGCAGCTGGAGAGCATCGAACCTTGTAGATGTTGTCCATTTCTTGGTTCAGTGAGCAGTTGAGTGTCGTCGTGTTGAAGGTGTCAAGTGTCTACAGTACTGCCAATCAAAAGCTTAGCTGGTCACTTCTATTTCTGTCATCACTTCGGGTTGTGCTGTAATTGCACCATAGAGATCGATCTCAGCATTGGGTGTTTCAATGGTGATGACGAGGCTATAGCGAGCTTTACTGTTGTATTTGTTGAGATGTGGGCGTTCCTTCCACCATCCGGTCACTGGATAGATTGCAATATGGCTGCTTGCTGCCAAAGTTGCAGCATTACCATGCCACCAATCAGAATGAATGCTTCCATGATTTCTTGCTTCTCCTATAAGCCAAGAACGAGTATCCGGAACAATGGAAGGTCTATTTCCATTTTCCCACTCATGCTTGGTGAGCCTACGTCGAAAAGCTTGCAATGATTCTGTTGGTCTCTTGAGGTCGAACCTTAACCCGTGAGATTGATATCGGTACTTTCGCCCCCATACCACTCGGCCAGGGCTTGATTCAATGTAGTACGATAAAGTCACGTGCATCTTGATGTTCAGTTCTCCCAACTGTTGCAACACTTCGATGGGCCAAGGCAAGGCATGAAGATGCATCTCGTTGGTCGAGGGCGGATTCTCAGTAGTATCACCATCCGCGTTTACTGACACTTTGCGATGATAAGGTTGTAGTTCACCCTGGTAAATCAGGGTTGCAGCGTTTTGTGCACTAAAGAGAGCCTTCTCTAAATCAGGGACACCGTAGCCATAGCAGCGAAGTCTCTTCTGAATCACAGATTTGTTGTTGCCTGGAAACCGACGAATCATTGCCGGCGTCCATTGTGCACTGTGAATCATCAAAGCCCGTACTGTTTCTGGCCAGAATTGAGGATAGTAGCTCCAAATGACAGCAGCCATTCGAGCAGCCGATGCAGCAGCAGGACTGGTATCACGTGTGGTAGTGAGCAACTGACCTGTTGGCTTAAGGCACGTTGTCAAAAGTGAAAGATCATCGAGATTATCTCTTTCACCGTTTTTCTCAATGTAGTTTCCGCCCTCCATCACGATGTCAGGCTTGATAGGCCATTCTTTCTGATTATCTGGTGGCCAAGGCAACGATGTACGACTGGTAGGTGTCAGATCACCGGGCTCGGCAATAACTTGCCAGCCATCTTGCAGCGTTTCTCGTTCGATTACTTTCTCCGTGTATGCCCCTACGGTAACGGCATTCCAAGCCTGTGCCGGTTCTTCGATTCCAGCCTTCTGACAATTCCAATCATGGTAGGAATAAGTTGATGCAAAGAACTCTGTTCCAATGTTTCCAGCGGAAACAAAGACAAGCTTAGGAATAGCTTCAAGTCCTCCATGACAACAATCATCCAGTGCAGCTGACCATTGTGAAGGAAGCCCATTATCAAGATCATCAGTTGTAATAGTTAGGCAGTACGCTCGATTCCTTTCTGGTGCGACGGATTCCACTCTTGCAGTTGCTTCTTTGGTAACCGCACCATACACATCTGGTGAGTTTTCACCAGGTGGTGGTGGAATCAACTTCACTGATTCCAATCGGTGCTTCAGCCTGATCGGATCAACAGAATCCAAGATGGTGGTGAGGCAGCCATAAAGGGCTATCCCTGCCATCGTGGTTCCGTGCTGATGTGGATCGTGATCGCTGTTTCCCCATTGGATATCCACAGCATGCAGATCGCTAGGTTCTAATGCTGGGGCCAACAGAAGGTGTCCACGATTGACACCAGTATCAAGCAAGCAAACTGCGGGTGCTGTTCTTGCGGGAGGAATTATTCGTTGAGCTGCGTGTTGCACGAAGTCTGCTTGTTCTCGTCCAGATAGCTGTGTGTAGTGCGATGCAAGCTCTTTGGCTTTGCGCACTTCAGCTACGAGCGTGAGCAGGTCCAAAGACTTTGAAAGCTGAGCAAGTGAGCCAAAGGCTAGCGTCACCAGTCGTTCAGGAAACTTCACATATCTCGACGTGACTTGAAATCCAAGCATCTGTGCCAGCTGAGCAAATCGCTGATAATTTTGCTCCGGTTGCTCATTGAACTGATGAAGCCAAACTTCCAGCCATAAGGTGGCATCTAGACTTGGTATTGGAATGCTGTCAGACCAGAGGTCTTGCACGACTGTCAGTGAGATGGATGAAATACTCTCAATCAATTCTCGATTATCAGCATTTCCATGGGAGTTATCTCGTCTGGCGTAATTCTCAATCAGTTTCAGAAAGCCGACCACCTTGTTGATTGGCATCGATATGGTTGCAACATAGATGCCATTTTCGACTCTGGAACTGAGTAGCCTGATTTTCTGACGTACCCGGTCAAGTCTTTCAAGTCTTAATTGGAACCCTGGATCACTGCGAAGAGTAAAGGTAATGTACTTGATCTGCCCATCGTCTTGCACGTGCAAGTCTGCCTGTTCTTGACGGAGTCGTTCACTTTCTGCAACGGCATTTCTGACTTCATCTGCTCTCGCCCGGCCATGCGGAACTCGATCTCGTGGTGGCAACTGAAAAGGTAGAGCATTAACAGGCACTCCTCCAGCATAAGAATAGGGCACGGAATCAGGAATTTCCTCAAGATGTAAGTGAGGCTTGTTTCTCATGAGGCCCGCTCAACTTGTGATTAACCTAATTCGCTCGTTTGAGGTTTCATTTGTTTTCGAGCACGGAGAGCTTGAATCAATATGCTGCTGTCCATTTCCAAGTTCTTGGAAAGCACCACTCGCCTAGCAGCATCATCACATGCACGACACGTTTCTGCGTGGCTCAGTCCAAGAGCAGACTTGATAACAATCTTCCATTTGATCTGACTGAGATCGTACGAACTCAACCGATTTTCGATCAATTGTCGAAGCATGGTTGCATTCGGGAGTTCGTATCGAATGACATCGTCAAAACGTCGAAAGAGAGCTTCGTCCAGCATGCCCATGAAATTGGTGGCGGCGACAATGATGCTGTCAGACTCATCTCGTTCAAGTAGTTGTAGGAATGAGTTCAGAATGCGTCGTATCTCGCCAACATCATTCCCAGCGGTTCGAGTTGAACCTATCGCATCAAACTCATCAAACAGATAGACTGCTCGAGTTTCCGTCATTGCCAAGAACAGTTGATGCAACTTCGCTGAAGTCTCGCCCAGGTATTTGGTGATCAATCCATGCAACTGAACAAACATCAACGGAAGCTGACACTCGGTTGCCAGTGCTGAAGCAGTCATAGTCTTGCCACATCCTGGCGGTCCCACCAGAAGCAGCTTACGTTTTGGCGTAAGTGCATGCATACGAAGCACTTCACGTTCGCGATTCTGGTGTACGATTTCTTTCAGCTGCAGCATGCTGGCTTCATCAAGCACCATGTCAGACAGCCGAACGGTTGGATAGGACGATGAGACAAGGCCTACCAAGTCGCTTGGTGGCTTGGTGATGGGAACTGCTCGTGGCGGACTGACAGGCCGTTGTTCTCTCCGTGCTTGGTCGATTAGCCTTCTCAGTTCTTCTGCTAACGAGGTGTTTCCCTTCTTTGCACTGTGTGCGGCAATCTGCATGGCAATAGATCGGAACTCAGCATCATCATGCTCAGTGTGACTTCTAACCAATGCTTTAAGCTGCTCAGCAGTAGCCATCTCACCCTTCCAACACACTCGACCATGAGCATCAGTCATGCCGTACGACTATAGCCTATGCCTGTTGGTTATGCTATTCGAGCCTTCTCAACCAAGTGTCTGGTAAACAAAAGACAACGTCGAAAGTGATGCACGGAACGTGCACGGAATACCCTTCCAGGGTGGGTCTTATCGAAGCTTTCGTGCAGTAAACACTAAGTAATCGTCCATCATAAGTCATTAAACCAAAAGGTTTTCCGGTAATCGGCGGTAACCCTAATTCTACTTGGGGTGCAAGAGGTCGTGGGTTCAAATCCCGCCAGCCCGACTCAGTAAACCTCGATGATTTATCGGGGTTTTCTTATTTTATGAAGATGATGAGCGTAGAATTTTGCACCTCCAATGCAGGGAACGTGCAGTGAATCCGCTCATGCGAACACGCAAGCCTTGGTATCGTAAACAAAACAACTGCTGGTATGTTGAGATCGACGGTTCTCAATATCTGCTCGCCAAAGGCACGTAGAACAAACAAGAGGTCGAAGTTGATTACCAACGCCACATGTAAATCGGCCGGTCATGACCTACCAGATTACTTACAATAGCGTTGATTCGTTCCGGGAAAAGAGACGCCATCATGACTTGGGCTGTACATATCCCCGATGGTGTACTTTCTCCTGTTGCATTAGGGTTGGGCCTGGTATTGCTGCTCCTTTTGCTTGCTGTAGGGTGCTACCGCCTGCGCGACGACGAGGTAGCTAAGACTGGAGTATTTACAGCCATACTTTTTGTAGCATCACTTATTCATCCTCCGATTCCTGGTACTAAAGTACATCTGATCCTGAATGGGTTAGCCGGGATGTTGCTTGGTAAACGTGTTGGGTTGGCGGTAGTTATCGCCTTGGCATTGCAGGCACTTCTATTAAGTCATGGTGGACTGTATGCGCTGGGTGTCAACTGCGCCACGATCGGTTTGCCTGGACTGCTGGTTGCTCTGGTTTTTGCATTGATCAAGCGATCTGTGCATCTTCAGTCGCGTTTATCGCGACTATTGGCAGGAGGATTTCTCGGGGGCTTGGGACTCGTCAGCACGCTCATACTGTACTACCTGGTGCTCAGGTTTGGTGCAGTTTCCGGTGAGGACCTGCAGTTACTTGCCACCATTGCATTCGTATGGCATATACCTGTGATAATAATCGAAGTAATCTTTACTGCATTGGTATTCGATTTTCTTTACAGAATCAAGCCAGAACTGCTGGGATTACAGCGGAGTGCAGTTCGTGTAACTGGACAATAAGCCACTCATCTCGCTCTGGAGACTTCGTTTGCTGTAGTAGTCTTCAGTCGTGAAACAGAAAAGACCACCCAGGCGGCATATGAAAAACAAATCGTAAGACCGAGCAGGATAGCGGTGCGACCTGCAGGAGTTGATCCTGAAGATAATGAAACAATCTGAAAACTGTGAGATATTGAGCAGCCTGCAAGAATGCCGATGGCGGTAATCATGGCGTCGCCGTTGCCTTCGCCTGCCAGGACGATCTGTCTCACGGGGCAACCACCTGCAAGCACGCCGGTTAAACCGACCAGTGCCATGGCAAGAATGTTCCAAATATGATCACTGTGACTTGCAGGTTGACTGGTGAAGTCGAGGTTGAATTTCCCGGTGCAGATAGCCAAGATGAAGTACCCACCGATCAGCGCAATCGCAGCCCAGAGCATACGACGTGGTCTGGTATAAATCTGCTTTACTGCTGAGATTGCGCAAAACCCTGTCCAGGATAAGATGCTTCCAGCTACGATGGCAATTCCCAGTGACCAGAACCATGGAGCATGTGGTGGTTTGCCGGCAAGGTCTTCTGGACCGGGGCCAAAAGGCATCCCTCCAGCAAGAAAAAGAATTAACGCAGCAATTGCCAAAATCAGTGCAGGGGTACCTGCAGGAGTAATGACAATGGAAGTCTTACCAGAAGTATAGTTACGCATTTCGAAGATTCGCCCGACACCAACACCAATAATAAATCCTGCCAGTCCAACGAGGGCATTCAGATCGCCTCCCCCCATACGCTGCAGCATTCGAAAGGGGCAACCGAGAAAGACCATGGTTCCAATACCCATCCAGAGTCCGAGGAAAAAACGAGGAGCGGCATGAGCGCCGGCTCGCCCTTCGATGCGGTTTTGCGCAAGACGGAGGATGAAAGCGCCAAGAATCAACCCAGCTAATTCTGGACGAAAAATACGCGGGCCTTCTCCGGTAAAAAGTCCCAGGGCGCCAGCAGTGTCTCTCAAGAAACAGGCTCCGCAGATGCCCATGTTTCCCGGGTTTCCCAGGGCGACAAGCACAGCAGCCAATGCACCTATCCCTGCACATGCTATCCAGAGCAACC
Source organism: Planctomycetia bacterium (assembly GCA_016795155.1). Lineage (NCBI taxonomy): Bacteria > Pseudomonadati > Planctomycetota > Planctomycetia > Planctomycetia bacterium. The sequence continues at coordinate 11,236 of JAEUIE010000005.1, forward strand.
AGAGTTTGGTTCCATGAACTTCTGTCCTCAGCATGGTAATGCACTTCCTTTACTTGCTTCTATAAAAAGTCTGCTTCTGACAACCTGCATCACATCATCTTGTTGACAGTTTGAAGTGTGCTGAGTTTCAGATCTGTCAGACTATATGGATGAAGCAGTGCAATGATACAACGACACCAGAAAATGTGGTGATCACAGATTCAATTGTTGGGAAATCAGTCAAGAAATAATCTTACCTTGTTACACTATTATTTGCCACCTATGAACTGGTATTACTGTTTCCAGAACAATGACATGGATCAAGCATGTCTGAAGTGCCTATCAATAGATGGTGTGGAATTATCTGCATCGCAGTGGCGGAGTTGGATGTTTATTCGTTACTTTACTGGTAGTCCCCGATGAAGATTTCTGAACCGCTTAATATTGTTCAACAACTGAAAATGGCACGGCAGAATGTGCCAGGCGCTCGAGGCGATCTGTTGGAGAACTATCGCAACTATCTCGAACTGTTAGCCAGGGTTGAAATCGGCAGACTGTTGCAGACGAAACTTGATACGGCAGATGTGGTACAGGAAACTTTTCTGGAAGCACATCGCCATTTTGATGGATTTCGAGGCAATACGGAAAGTGAACTGGTTGCCTGGCTAAGGAGTATTTTCTCTGCCAAGCTTTCCAACCTGGTGCGGCATTACCTGGGAACACAGGCCCGTGATATTCGAAGGGAGAACGCCCTCGAATTTAACCTCGACCACTCCAGTCGCATGCTGGATCGAGGCCTGTTTACGCCTGAAGGCACTCCCAGCCAGCAGGTGGTACAGCGGGAGCAGGGGGTATTGCTGGCGGAAGCGCTGGCGAAATTGCCTGACAACTATCGAGAAGTGATAGTGCTTCGCCATCTGGAGGAATTGACATTTCCTGAAGTGGCACAAAGGCTGGAGCGAACGGAGAATAGTGTGCAGAAGATCTGGGTACGGGCACTAGCCAAGCTTCGCCAATTGATGGGGGCATCAGAATGAGTCGTCAATCGGTTATCAAAAACGATTCAGACGGGGATGCAATCACTGATTCCATGATGGATGATCCTCGTGTTCTCGAAGTGGTAAATGCTTATCAGCATGAATTGGATCAGGGCCGTCATCCGGATCGCAAACACTATATTCAGCGCTATCCAGATGTATCTTCTGCAGTGAAGCAATGTCTCGAAGGACTGGATCTGGTTCGAAGTGGCATACGGCAGTCAAAATCGAAGGCAGGCTCCACGTTCGTTCCCGGTGCAACTGCTCACGCCGGTGAGTTATCAGCCAGTCCCTTGGGTGATTTTCAGATTGTCAGGGAAATTGCCCGTGGTGGCATGGGTGTGGTGTATGAAGCAATTCAATTATCGCTGGGCAGGCGGGTAGCTCTCAAAGTATTGCCTTTTGCTGCGACGATGGATGCAAGGCGTTTGCAGCGATTCAAGAATGAAGCCCAGGCTGCTGCATTGCTGCACCATACCAACATCGTTCCCATCTATGCGGTTGGTTGTGAACGGGGCGTGCATTTCTATGCCATGCAGTTGATCGAGGGGCAATCGCTGGCGATTATCATTGAACAACTGCAGCAGCAACAGGTGCAACTCGAACCAGCAAGCCCGTTGCCCAGAGCTGGAGCGACCTTGCCAAGTACTGCAAGTCTGCCTGGAACGGAAGCGATGCTGCATCGCACTGAGCAGCAACCAGCAGAGCGAAAACAGAGCAGTACACTGCAGATTTCCGCTGCGGTTACCAGTGGCGCCAAGCTGGATAGTGAAACATATATCCGAAGAGTAGCCAGGCTAATGGTGCAGGCTGCGGATGCACTGGAGCATGCCCATCAGGCTGGCGTCATTCATCGCGATATCAAACCAGGCAACCTTCTTATTGATGCTTCGGCAAATTTGTGGATTACCGATTTCGGGTTAGCCCAGTTACAGGCCGACAATGGCCTGACACGTTCAGGCGATTTTCTCGGCACGTTCCGATACATGAGTCCTGAGCAGACGGGTGGCAAGCGCACTATGCTCGATCATCGAACCGATATCTACTCATTGGGTGCAACTTTTTACGAACTGTTGACACTGCGTCCCGCACTGCCCGGCGAAACTCATCAGGAACTGCTGTATTCCATTCTGCATGTAGAGCCAGCGAGCCCAAGGCAATGGAATCGTGCCATACCTCCTGAAATGGAAACCATTCTGCTGAAGTCGTTATCCAAGCATCCAGCTGATCGCTACCAGACGGCAGCAGAACTCAGTGCAGATGTTCAGCGGTTTCTCGATCACAAGCCGATCACAGCCAGGCCGCCTTCACTGTATGATCATGGACGCAAATGGATCAGAAGGCATCCATCCATTGCTGTTGCATGCGTGCTGCTTCTGGCAGTAGTCACTGCTGGGCTTTTCATCAATAACCGGATGATTGCTACTGAACAGCAGAAAACAGCAGATTCCTTGGAGCGGGAAAAACTGAGGGCTCGTGAAGCAGAAGATAACTTCCAAAAAGCCAGGCAGGCGGTTGATGCCCTGTTTCAGATCAGCCAGGAAGAACTGGCAGACAGGCCCATGGAAGCCAGTCGTAAGCGCATACTTGAAGTGGTGGTGAACTACTATCAGGATTTCATTGAGCAGAGGCAGGGGGATCCCGCTTCGCAAGCGGAACTCACCAGGGTACAGAATGAAGTGAAGAATATTCTGAGAGAATTGAATGCGATACAACGCGAAATGCAGTTACGGCTGCTATCAAACAGTGCTGTTCAAAAGGAATTGAAGTTGACCTCGGAACAGGAAACGCGATTAAAGGAATTCCTTGCTCAGTGGTCGCAGCAGAGACAGTTGTTTTTTGACCGGTCACGAAGCCAGAATACCGAATCACGTCGTACGGAACTGCTTGCCAGTGATGTAGAGCGTGAGAAGATGCTTGCATCCATCCTGCAACCATCACAACTTAAGCGTTATCGTGAAATTGCGATTCAATGTCTCGGTGCGGCGGCGTTTCGGGAGCCTGATATTATCAAAGCCTTGTCGCTAACCTCTCTACAGCGAATGGAAATTCGCGACGTGGAAAAAGATGTTTTCATGCGTCCAGTCAATTTTGGCTCAGGAAATCCTCGACCGCCTGCTCCGTTTAATCCCGAACGGCATCGCCAGTTGCGACATGATGCCATGACCAGGGTGCTGAAAATTCTGACTCCATCGCAGAAGGAAATCTGGCAACAAATCACAGGGCCAGATTTTGAAGAACTGCCTGTCGGCCCAATGCCTGGAATGATTTTCGGTCCTGCACCTGGTCCGGGAAGATAAATGCTGCTGGACACAACTTCGACCGTTTTCAGAAAAATGAAACATATCATGGCGGGAATTGTTTCAATACCGTTACTTAATGTGAAGACACGGTAAAGAAACCGTGAAGCTAGTCTCTGATCCTGTATTCGGGAAAAACATGACTGCACCGATCAGACTGACTGTTGCCTCCCTGGAAACGCAATCTCCTTCGTTGAGGCGTTTGCAAGGTGACACGCAGCCAGCCTGTGAACTTAAATTGCTGTTGAGCGAGGAGCAGGCGCTGGCTGTCGAAGACCGATGCCGGTTGGAACTGTTGCTCGATCCACATTGCACGAACCAGTCAAGCCCTGGCTATCACATCAAATCACTCTACTGCGATACACCAGAGTGGGATGTCTTCCATCGGCGAAACCGATTCCGTTTGTTCAAGTTTCGCGTAAGGCAGTACGGCTCCAGCACCCAGGTATATCTCGAACGAAAATCCAAGAAGGGCATCGAAGTTCGCAAAAAGCGATGGTGTATCCCTCTGCAACAGTTAGGGCTGCTGAACGGTGATGCAGAACAGGATTGGGAAGGAAGCTGGTTTCATAACCAGTTGATTCGAAACCGCCTGGGCCCTGTATGCCTGATTGAATATGAACGTGTGGCGTACTATGGCTCAAGTGGATCGGAGCCAGTTCGATTAACGTTTGACCGTCACATCCGTGGGGGATTGCATCATCCATGGTCGATGACCAGCCAGACATTTTCCATGCCCATTCTGCGAAACCAGGTGGTATGTGAATTCAAATTCCGAGGCTTATTGCCACCACTGTTCAAGTCGATCATTCATGAGTTGCAGCTAACAACCAGTGGTGTATCCAAATATCGACACTGCATTGATGCCAGTGGAGTTCTGAAGCAGGAGCAAAAGAATTATGCCTGATTGGTTATTGCCTTCGGCAGATGGAACGGCAGTAACGGCGAACCAGATGTTGGTGCGCCTGGTTCTGGCTTCCATCTTTGGAATTGTGGTGGCCATTATTTACCGGGCTAGCCATGGCAAGCATGATCAACCAGGCGATGCATGGACGTTGACGACAACGCTGGTTCTGCTCGCAATCCTGATTGCCATGGTTTCCATGGTCATTGGAGACAGCATAGCACGGGCATTCAGTCTGGTAGGCGCCTTGTCCATTGTCCGATTTCGCACGGTGGTGGATGATACACGGGATACAGCCTTCGTGATATTTGCAGTGATTGTCGGCATGGCAGCGGGAGCCGGGCATTTCATCCTGCCACTGTTAGGGATACCTGTAGTTGGATGCATGGCGGTGCTGCTCAGTCGTGCCAGCAATCCGCAAAGGCTGGTGCATGGCTCTGAACTGCAACTGAAGGTACGGCTGGGATTAGGGCGTGACCCACGGGAAATGTTGACGCCGATACTGGAAAAGCATCTCAGTCAGTATCGCCAGATTTCTGCATCGACCTCGCGAAAAGGCGCTGCCATCGATCTGACTTACATTGTGAAGCTCAAAATTCCCTCGGGAATGACGCACTTAGTGACAGACCTGAATCAATTGGAAGGCGTGCAGGAAGTTGAACTGCAGCCTTGAGAATGAACCGAGTACAGCTTAATCAGGGTGATAAACATGACACACGTTAAACCATGGATCATGGGAAGCATCATGCTTCTCGTGTTGAACTTCAGTTACACTCAGGAGCCACCACGCAAGGAAGGTCGAGGCTTCGGTGGACAGCCACCGGGCGGGCCGGGACAACCCCCACGCATGATGTTCTTCGGCCCTCCCGGTGCGATGCAGAATTCGACCATATCCCTGTTGACTATTCCTGAAGTGCAGAAAGAACTTGCACTGACCGAAGATCAGGTCAAGCAGGTGGAAAAGGCAAATAGCGAAGTGCAGCAATCAGGATTCGGCTCATTCAACTTCCAGGAGATGGAGAATCTCACACCCGAAGAACGGGAAAAGAAGATGGCTGAAATGCGTTCCAAGATGGAAACTGCAAGTAAAAAAGCAGATGAAACAGTTCGCAAGTTGCTGAATGCAAAACAATCCGCCAGGCTGGTACAGTTAAAACTTCAACGTGAGGGAGCCTCTGCCTTGCTGCAAGAAGATATTTCCAGCCAGTTAAAACTAAGTGAAAAACAGCGCGCTCAGATTGATGAAATTGTTCAGCGCAGTTCCACAGGTATGGGGCGATCATCCTTAACACCCCAGGCAAAAAAGGATTTGTTCGCCATTCTGACGAACGAACAGAAACAGCAGTGGGAGAAACTGGCCGGGAAAGACTTTACATTTCCAGAACAGCCAGGTGGACCTGGCATGATGATGCGAGGCCCTGGTGGTCCGGGTGGTGGCCCGCCCGGTGGTGGGCGAGGCGGTCCCGGTGGTCCAGGAGGTATGTTTGGCCAGACTCGCAAGATCGTCGGGCAATTTGATAAAGATGGCAATGGCTGGCTAAATAACGATGAACGTAAAGCTGCCCGCGAATCGCTGAGGTCGCAACCCAATGCAGGTGGTCGAGGCGGTCCAGGCGGACGTGGTGGTCGTGGCATGATGATGCCTGGTGGCAGGCATGAGCCGGGTAAGCCTGGGCCGAAGATCAGTCCTTCTGATGTGAAGACTGTTGCTGGTGATAATCTCTACGATCCGCATGTTATACGCACCTTGTTTTTCGAGTTTGAGAATAACGACTGGGAATCGGAACTGGAAGAATTCCGTTCCTCGGATGTCGATGTCACTGCGACGTTGACTGTAGATGGAAAAACTTATCCAAACGTGGGTGTCCATTTCCGTGGCATGTCGTCTTACGGTATGGTACCTGCGGGTTCCAAGCGATCGCTGAACGTATCGCTCGACCTAGTAGATTCCAAGCAACGCCTTTATGGCTACAAGACATTGAACCTGCTGAATGCCCATGAAGATCCAACCTTCATGCACTCGGTGCTTTATTCCCAGATTGCACGGACTTACATTCCTGCTCCCAAAGTGAACTTTGTCAAAGTGGTGATCAATGGTGAAAGCTGGGGGCTGTATTCCAATGCTCAACAGTTCGACAAGGTTTTCCTGAAGGAAAACTATCCCAGCGATAAGGGTACACGCTGGAAAGTTACTGGCAGCCCGGGCGGTGGTGGTGGATTGACTTACTCTGGTGACAATGTCGAAGATTACAAGCGACGGTTTGAAATCAAGTCGGGTGACAATGAAAAAGCATGGAAAGCACTGATCAAGCTCTGTTACACGCTGGATAAAACGCCTGTTGATCAATTCGAAAAAGCACTGGAACCGATGCTGGATATTGAAGGCACATTGTGGTTCCTGGCACTGGATGTCGCATTAATTAATGGTGATGGTTATTGGGTTCGGGCCAGCGATTACAGCATCTACCTGGATGAGAAAGGCAAATTCCACATCCTGCCACATGATATGAACGAGGCATTCCAGCCGCCGATGGGCCCAGGCATGGGTGGGCCTCCGGGTGGCGGACCAGGTATGGGTGGGCCTGGAGGCCGAGGTCGTGGTGGCATGGGGCCAGGCGGTGGTGGACCACCAGATAAACTAGGCGGTCTTCCCGGAAAACAAGGCGGCCCGCCACCAGGCAAACAGGGTGGCCGAGAGGGAGAATTTGGACCTGGCTCGAAGGATGGTCGGGCTGGCGGCTCAGGCCGAGGCGGTATGGGAGGCAACTACAATCTTGATCCTTTGGTTGCCATCTACGATGCCTCCAAGCCTTTACGCAGCAAACTTCTGGCAGTGCCCAGCCTGCGTACACGATACCTGCAGCATGTAAAGACTATTGCAAAAGACTGGCTTGATCCAGAGAAGTTTGGTGCTGTGGTGAATGAGTATCGTGAACTGATTGAGAAAGAGATTGCAGCTGATACGCGCAAGCTCAGTTCCACCGAAGAGTTCAAGCATGCTGTTGAGGCTCCAGGTGAACGAAGCAACGCCAATGCATCGCGCAGCAACCTCCTGAAGTTTGCCACGGAACGACGCAAGTATCTGCTCAATCACCCTTCCATCAAGGATTTGCCTTAGCCGCCTGCAATGGCACCGATAATGAAGAAAGGTTCCCTGCCGGAGGCGACAGCTTCCGGCAGCGGCGTTTCAGGCTCTTCGTAGGACCAGTCCTGCTCGCAGACAAAGAAACGAATCAGTGGTCGTCGCTTAATGCTGCCGTGATCGCGGATGGTGCCTTGCAGCACAGGATAGCGTGCTTCCAATGCGTCGAGTATGGAACGCATGGAGACTGGCCCGACAACATCGAGTGTGACCTCGCCTGTTACCTGGGCCAGATTGCGGAGGTGGTAGGGAAGAACAACGCGAATCATTTCAGCGTTTGCACCTCGACAGAGAGAACCGCAGGCAGGTCGCGAACTACTGGAGCCCAGTTGTCTCCACCGTCGGGTGAACAATAGACTTGTCCACCGGTGGTGCCGAAGTAAACGCCACAGTCATCGAGGGAATCAACTGCCATTGCATCACGGAGTACATTCACATAACAGTTTTCCTGGGGCAGGCCTTTGGTCATAGGCTCCCAGTCGTTGCCACCCGTTTTGCTGCGATAGACACGCAGCGCACCATCCATCGGGTAGTGTTCCGAATCACTCTTGATGGGTACCACGTAAATGGTTTCGGGTTCATGGGCATGGACATCAATGCAAAAGCCGAAATCGGTAGGCAGATTGCCACTGACTTCATGCCAGTTATCGCCAGAGTCATCGGTGCGGAGAACATCCCAGTGTTTCTGCATGTAGAGCGTGTTGGGTTTGTCCTTGTGCATGCAGATGCGATGCACACAGTGGCCGATTTCGGCAGTGGGGTCTGGAATGTACTGTGAATGCAGACCTTTGGTAATGACTTTCCAGGTGTTGCCACCATCTTCTGAGCGAAACGCGCCAGCAGCGGAGATGGCAATAAAAATGCGATTCGGGTTATTCTGATCAATCAGAATGGTGTGCAGCCCCATGCCACCGGCGCCGGGTGCCCACTTGGACCCCTGCTGATCGCGCAAGCCGGGCATCTCTTCCCAGTTCTGTCCGCCATCGGTGCTGCGGAAGAACGCAGCATCTTCCACGCCAGCATAAACCGTATCTGCATCGGTGACTGACGGTTCAACGTGCCAGACCCGTTTGAATTCCCAGGGGTGAGGCGTTCCATCGTACCATTGATGGGTGCCTGGCGTTCCGCTGTAGGCAAATTTGTTTCCGATGGGATTCCAGGTTTTGCCACCGTCATCAGATCGCTGCATCTGCTGGCCGAACCAACTGCTCGACTGTGATGCATAGATGCGATCCGGGTTTACCGGCGAGCCTTTGAGATGATACATCTCCCAGCCACCAAAAAACGGCCCGGAAACATCCCACTTCTTACGGGCAGTATCTGAAGTTATGACGAATGCACCTTTGCGTGTACCAACGAGAAGACGAACGCCTGGCATAAAGAACTCCTTGACATCCAGCAGATATCAGTGGCATCGAGATATGACTAACAGCATCGTACACGGCTTGGACAAGTTTAGCCAAGCAGAATTTGAGTGATACGATTTCATTTCAAAGACTCAGCCAACTTGTACACTGTCCGGGTGATTCGGGTTTCAATATCGCCAGCCCATCGCAAGGCCGGCCTGCCGTATTCATATAGATAGGATCCGCCTTCGTAGCCACCTTCATCCCAGACACGTCTGGAAGGAATGTAGGCAGCCATGTCGTCGACATATCCCAGCACCCAGGTTTCCTTTCCAAAGTGCGATTTGAATTGCAGTGCATAGTCGACGACGGTTTCTGCTCCCTGGCCAATCATCCAGAGTTCTCCGAGCCGCCAGACATGAATCGGATAGGGATAGGCAGATGGGAAGGTTTCACCTCTATCCAACTTTTTAAGCAGTCGTTGTGCCCAACGCTGTTTGATGGCGTTCGAGTCTTTGAGTGAATCCTGCAACTGCTTTCGTGTCACAACCAATTCAAAAGGCAAATCGACAAACTCAAATGCATAACGCAATTCGGCATCAATGGGTTTCGCTGGTTTCTTGATGGCATCGCCAACGGCTTGGGCGAGCGTCTTGCCATACTTTTCGCACAGTTCGACTGTTCGGCGGGGCAGGGGATTCTGATCGCCTCCACAGGTATTAACAAACATCGCCATCGCATGGGGATGTTGCTGCTCAATGGCCAGTTGCGCAAAGCCAGGGTAATCGCCACACCATTGAGTGAAGGAAAGAGTGGTAGGATGACAGGCGTAGCCGAACACGATGGCTTTCAGAGAGTGATCCGCTCTGGCAACTGTGATCACTGGCACCGTGTGATCGACCGGGCCTTTGAATGGAGATCCCCGCTTTAGCATTTCGGGAACATCAGCTTCACGGTTGTTGCGTCGATTGACTGCAAAGGTAGCATGGCCTGCATTACTATTGAGATGCGCGGGAGCCAGGTCTTTGAGTGCATCAGCTACCAGTTTCACTATGCGTTCTTCCATTAGCTTGGTGTACTCTTCGACCAGTTTTTCCTGAGCCGGTTCGACAGGGTAATAATCCACCAGATCGCTTCCCAACCTGGGGCCGCAATGATTGTGGGAAAATGTGATCATGACCTGTTGGCGTTCAAGTTGTAACTGTTGCTTGAGTTGCTGGAAGACGCGATCCGACATTTCTTTGGGGATGCCCTGGAAGTCGCTGGTAATCAGTACCACTTGATGTCCGTATTCATCTTCCAGTGCGAGTGCTTTCATCCAGAGTTCGTGCAGTTTGCCGGTCGGTTCCCGTTTGGTACCATATCCAGCCAGCCAGACTTTAGTTTGTGGCGTAATAATGGCTCGTGCGGTGCCCGCTCTCCATGCTTTTCTTGGTGCGGGAGCAGATGAAGGCGTGTTCGCGTGCAGAAGCAATGTTGTCAGGAACAGTGACAGGATCCAGCGTAAAATTGCCATGCCAGCAGGATACCGTAAATCGTTATCTGTCATCAATATAAAACTCGCCTAGTCAAAAAATGTGATTTTTGACATAGTCCGGCCAGTCGTCAGCAGGGACGCTGTCGAAGACCAGGGAAGGTCTGTCTTGATGAGTCTGACATCACAAACGGATGGTGCAAACTGCATTCGTAAGCGGGTCATTTATGTCTTGCGTACGACAGTATGTCTTGCAGTTTTTTTTGGCATCATCGAAGTTGTCCGTCTGTCGCTTGGACCGAACTGGCACACCATCGTCGATGGCGAATTGTATCGTTCAGCTCATTTATCTTCGCAGGAAATACAGACAGCGGTTGATCGCTTTGGCATCAGGTCCATCATCAACCTGCGTAATTGCTGTCCGTGGGAACCATGGTATCAGGATGAAACCAGTGCAGTGGAAGCATTGAACTTGCACCGGGTTGATTTCAATTTCTCAGCCTATTTGCCACCAGCACCGGATCAGTTGCAGAAACTCTGGCAGACGCTGGAAACAGCGCCGCGGCCTATTTTGATTCATTGTCGCCGCGGAGCAGATCGAACCGGCCTGGCCAGCGTGATTGCCTACCTGCATCACCAGGGAGATGGGCCAGTAGAACCAGCCTTGCGGCAACTTTCGATCCTGCGTGGTCATGTACCGATTGATCGCGTCCTGGAGATGGACAAGGTGGTTAATTATTACATCGATTGGCTAGCCCAGACAGGTCAGTCGCATACCCGTAATGCACTCAAGCACTGGATTTTTGAGGAATATCGGCCTGGGCAATGTTGGGGAGAAGTGATTCCCATTCAGGTGCCTGATCGAATAGCCGCTGGTGAACACCAGGTAATCAAAGTGAAGCTGCATAACCAGAGTCAGTATCCCTGGCATTTTGACCGTGGTTCGAATGTGGGAGTACATCTACGGGGCTACATCGAACCAGAGTGGGCAAAACCACCACCCTGGATCAAGGCAGATGATCCGTTGCCACATCGCAAATACCTGGCAGCAGGGTTTATGGGCGTTGTTGTTCAGCCTCAGCAAACGATTGAGCTGACAGTGGCAATTCCACCACTGCGCGAGCCGGGGAAGTATCGATTGTTTCTGGACATGTACGATGAGCAGCTGCGATGTTATGGCGATATGGTTGGTTCCAAAGCACTCAAAAAAAAACTGGAGATAGTCAGTGCCTCAGTTGCACAACGATAAAGCGAAATATCTGAAACACTGGAAGGTGGCATTGCGAGTTGTGCTCAGTGTCATCATCGTTGTTTTTCTTGCATTTCAGTTGAAATGGGAATCGCTGCAATCCGTTTTAACTGAGATGAACCACGGTCTGGTATTGCTGGCATTTGTCATCATTCAGGTTGGGCAATCTTTCAGCAGTCTGCGCTGGTTGATACTGGCACGTATTGCTGGTTTTCAGTCGTCTTATCACCGGTTTCGAACGCTGTTTTATGTTGGCACGTTTTTCAACCTGTTTCTACCTACTTCCATTGGAGGCGATGCAGTCCGAGCCTGGAAACTAGCAGCTAATAAAAAGGAACGACCTGCAGCGTTTGGAACTGTCATTGCAGATAGACTTGCTGGTGTAACGGTCATGCTTATCATGGCCTGCCTGGCTACGATCAATTCCCTGAATGCCATCGATACATGGATTATTCTGCTACCCTGGGCCTTGCTGGCTGGAATCATTGCAACACTGGTAGTGCTGCCCAGACTTTCAGTCCGATCAGAAAAATATCTGGCAATAGTCCAGAATCTGACATGGTCGGCACATAAAACTTCGCCCTGGTCGCAGGCATTGGGGCTGGCATTCATTGTGCAATGCATGGCTACCTGGCAGGTGATTTTGCTGGGCCAGGCTTTGGGATTGGCAACGCCTTGGTATGCCTACTTTGTGGTAGTGCCGCTGGTGACACTTTTGACCATGCTGCCTGTCAGTTTCAATGGAATTGGGGTTCGTGAAGGCGGTTTGATCCTGCTCTTTGCACCATATGGTGTCAGCAAGGAGCAGGCGTTGGCTCTGGGAGTTGCCTGGTTTGCCTTATCCGTTGGTGTCGGGTTAGTAGGCGGTGTGTTTTACCTGTTTTTTGACCGACACGAAGTGTCGGCTACATATCGTACTCTTGTAGAAGAAGGGAAGGATTCCCATGAATCTCTCGATCGTGGTTCCAATGAAGGACGAGAAAGACAACGTCGAGCGGCTGCATGAGGCAATCACTCGAGCATTGGATGGAACCGGCTACGAGTATGAAGCCATTGTGGTTGATGATGGTTCTACGGATGGCACCTTTGAAGCACTGGCCAAGGTGGGAGCCAAAGATCATCGCTTTAAAGTAATTCAGTTAAGACGAAATTTCGGTCAAACTCCAGCGCTGCGTGCAGGTATTGATGCAGCACAGGGCGATGTCATCGTTACCATGGATGGCGATTTACAGAATGATCCCAGCGATATTCCGATGATGCTGGAAAAACTCAAGGAAGGGTACGATGTTGTTCTGGGTGAGCGGGTAAACCGACAGGATAAACTGGTGGTACGGAAGATACCAAGTTGGACAGCCAATGCCTTGATCCGCCAAGTGACAGGTACCAAAGTTCGTGACCTGGGCTGTACGTTGCGCGTGATGCGACGTGAAGCAGCATTAGAATTGCCTTTGTATGGGGAAATGCATCGCTTTATGAGTGTTCTGTCGGAGATCAGCGGGCAGCGTATTTATCAGATGCCGGTCAAACATCACGCCAGGCAGTTTGGCAAGACGAAGTACAACCTGTCGCGCACCGTACGAGTGGTGCTTGATCTGATCACGGTGAGATTCCTGCAGAGTTATCTGACCCGCCCCATGCACATTTTTGGGCTGACCGGTCTGGGCTGTTTTGGCCTGTCTTTTGCGTTTCTGATGACCTGCGTTGTACAAAGGTTGGCATGGAATGAGCGTATGAACCGCAATCCACTGCTGCTGCTGAGCGTGCTGCTCACCGTCGTGGGTGTGCAGTTCATTTCGCTGGGTTTGATTGGTGAGGTTTTGTCGAGAACGTACTTTGAAAGCCAGGGCAAGGCGCCTTATCACATTCGCAGGACATTGAATTTAGACAACGATGTGATCCAGGCAACTCTCGGCTTGGAAAAGAAGGTTGCTTGACGTTATCTATCCACAATGTCTTCCAACTTCGGCGGTGGTTCAAACGACTGCCTGAGGCTATCAATGGTTTCGCCTGCCTGTTGAATGCGGCTGGCTTCCAGATGTCCAAGTCTTCGGCGGGCACCCAGAATCAGGTGCCCGATTTTTTCTGGACGGAATCCCATCAGTCTTGCGCAGGTGCAGTCAACAGCCAGCGGATCGCTACCCATGATGATGGCACCCATCTGTCGGGCTTTGCCATTGAGTGGGCCATCGCCTTCCATGCCGACGATGCCATCGACAATAGCCAGTTCCGGCGTTCTGGTTAATGCTATATCGATGATGCTGTTTTCAATGCCTCGATGGTGTAGTTCATTCTTCGGCCAGCCGTAACAGATGCCGGGCAACGTGCCGAAAAGGTTTTTCAGCGAGAGCGTAACACCAGCCCAATGATGGGTTTTGAACTTCGGCATGGAGATCAGCACGTCTGCTTCAGCAACGGTTGCTGAGTAGTAAATGTGATCCATGCCTGTGAGCATACCCAGGTTCAGGCGTTGAGCAATGCGATCACTGTTCACATCGACAAAAGGCACCTGATATTTTGCCAGGACATCGCGCAGGCCGCTGGCAGTGACCAGATATTCAACATTGCGCCAGTGCCCGGGGCCTTCTGCAACGGTAATTTCCCTGGCACCTTCTTTCAGGCACAAGGCAATCACCGCACCAATCACTTTAGGATTGGTATTGATGACCCGATCGGGATGGTATTCGACCAGATTGGGTTTGATGACAACTTTTTTATCTTTCAGTGGAACTTTGGCTCGAAACGATTCGTATTGTTTTGCCACCAAAGAGATCAAATCATCTTCATAGCTTGTGGCTTTGCCGATGTGAACGACGGTGGATTCAGGCAGTGCACGCAATTGTCCCACTGCTGAAACCATGATGCCTTTGAATGATGCAGCCAGCCGATCTGCAAAACCAGGTTTCTTCGGCTTAATTTTTTCATCAGCAGAGGTTGTTGTTTCCTTGCCAGTAGGCAACAAGGGGTTCACCTTGTCGACTTGTAAAGCAAGAACGGTCAATGCCTGGCGAATCGTGCTGCGTTTGAAAACACGTTTGTCCTGCGTCTGTTCTTCGTACAGTTCAAGGATTTTGTCCTGTAAGCTTGGCAATATTGCGGCTGTCGCAGGTTCCTGATTCCAGGCTTCCAGAGCTAATCGAATCCAGCAGAGATTTTCCAGGTCAGCGTGATTGGTGATAGAATCGCGTAAGTACTGTCGCGAAGCAGCCAGTTTGGGGTGATCTTCCAGGCCGCTATGAGCAAGGAGCAATGAGCAGGTGTTGGCGGGAACAGGTTCGGTCATGGAGCCATATATTCGTCGGTTGCCACAGTTGGCGCCACCTTCGGGATAAACACGATCCAGAAGAAGTTTTAGTCCTTCTGAAGTTCTGGGGTGTTGTGCATTGCCAGTCAGACGCAGTGCAAGGATGACCCATGAGGTGGGATCAACCCAGGAGAAAGTATCTTCGGTCCAACTCCAGCCTACCAGAGAAGTGTCAATTTCAAAATCGCGGGCCAGATCCTCATTCATTTCCTTGGTCTTGGATCGAAGAGATAACAGCCAGCCAAGAGCTTTTTTGATGACTGGTGAATCAGGCTCGACAATATGCAGTGCAACGATGGTGATCGCAGTGGGCCAATACGATTTGACAAATGCACCTGGAACGCGAATGGCTCCGCTGACATCCTGCAGACCTGCAAGAAAGCGACATGCTTTTTTCAGTGATTCAGAGTTCTGACTGAGGTTACCCAAGGCCAGTAGACTCATGGCCGTTGGTTCAGGCTGGGAAGGGAGACCTTGTGCATAACCCCAGCCGCCATCTTCATTTTGTGTGGAAAGGAGATAATCTCTGCTTTGCTGAATAACTTCGGTAGGCGAAAGAGTAAGCATGAATTTCTCGGCGTACAGTATGCGTATCAACTGCTTTCATAATATAGTTGCCATTACACTATACCACACGCTGAACTAACTATAAGCAGTCGCACGTTTTCGCATGCCCTGCTTGATCAAACCAACACCGGTCAGGGTAAGAATGAGGGCAACCACCGCAGCACCGGGCACATCTTCCTGGGCAGCCCATGCTCCTAGAATCAAGGCAATGACGGGTGTGATGTAAGCATATGACCCCGCAAGTGCGAGAGAGACATTGGTCAGCAGAAACTGGAAAATGACAAAGCCGATTAAGGAACCGATGAGCAGGAGATAGAGAAATGCCAGGAGAGCAGACCAGGTAAAAGTGTTCTCGGAAATACGCCAGGGTTCTCCGAGTATTGTGCTGACAATCATCATGCCAATGCCACCTAGCAGCATCTGGTAACCTGCCACCAGCCAGGTAGGGCCCTTTGGCCGGTTGTATTTCGATAATACGGTTCCCAGTGACCAGACCAATGCCGAGGCAGAGGCCAGCAGGAAGCCCCAGTGGTGATCATCATTGGCACCCTGGCTGAGTTTATACCAGGCTAAGACGGATATGCCGACGAAACCTAAGAGCAACCCGATCCAGCCCCGGCGGGTTAATCGATCGCCATGGGGGATGGCGAGTTCCATCAAGGCCATCCAGATGGGGGATGGAGCGATGATGACTGCAGCCAAGCCTGATTCGATATACATCATCGAACAGGTCAAGAGTCCGTTGCCACCACAAAAGAGGAGGGTAGAGGAGAGTCCACAGCGTAACAGATCAGCATTACTGAGTTGCCATTTGCCAGTTCGGTAGGCGACTATAGCGAGCACGACCAGGCCGGCAATCACCAGGCGTACACCACCAAAATAGAACGGCGGCATATCATGCACGCCGATGCGTATGGCAAGGTTCGAAGTGCCCCAGGAGAGATAGAGGACGATTAAAGCTGTTGGAATCACCCAGGGAGAGAGTTGGGTGCGAAGTGACGACGATGACATAAGGCTTTAATACTGACTTGGTGTTCAGTAGCTAGTGGTATCAATCAGACTACGCACTTATTTGGGAGCTTCGGGATCGAGGGTTTCCCCTTCGATGAAGAAACTGCCCTGCTTGATTTCGAGATGCTTGAAGTGAAAGGAAGGTTCGCGGCGATCTGCCTGGAATTTCAAAACCAGCGTAGGATGGCCATCCTTGCGGTACCAGAGTGTTTTAATGTTCTGGCTTCGCAATTGTTCAGCGATTTCTTCATGAAAGGTTTTGACACCAAAGGGCAAGGCTCCAGCCTGCATGGAAACCATTTCAATTACCAGCGTATTTGGGTCTCGTGGAGCCAGCCAGGCTTTCATGGTGAGTGAAACAATGGTTTTGAACTTCCCGCTTCCATATCGAAAGCCAAGATGAATCTCGTCGTTGAGGAACTGTACTCGAATGTCGTGAACATGGGCTGGCAGCATGCTGGCAGTTTTGGTTTTCAGGAAATCTTCCACGAAATAACTATTGATCTGTTCGTGCGTGCAGGAGAATTTCCACGATTTATTGTAGGTGGCATCGGTGACGAGATTGATGACCCGCTGCTCAAAATCGCGTGAGGCTTGTTCACGAACTTTGCCCGCTGGCTGCAGGGCATCGCGGTAAAACACGGGTTCAAAGGAGAGTACTGCATAGGCAGCGCCTCCCAGTCCACCCAGCAGGATGATAGACAATGCCAGCGATATCCACCAACTGCGTTTCATTTAAAACTTCCAGATCAAAGCGACGAAATAGAACAAATCGTTGGGTTCACGTCCTTCAGGTGTACTGTCATAAAGATCCTGAATGCCCAGTTTCAAAGCCAGGTTATATTCCTTGGACAACATGGTTTCAAAACCTGCCTGAATCTGTAAACGGTAGTCACTGAAGTTGGTGACATTGGGAATAAAATCGGCAGTGGTGAAGACTTTGGTGTTTTCATTGAATTTGTGATCGAAATCCATGCCGAAGAGGAGTTCAGGAGTCCAGTCGTCATTGGGGCCGCCAAACTCCCTGCTGACACCAGCACCGGCCCGGCCTTTGAGCAGCGTCTGGGAATTGTCAATGAACTTGTACGTCACACCAGCGTGGGTGGCGACTCGGTAATCGAAAGCACGGAACTCATCGTATTCGAAGGTGCCATCGACGAAGAAGCCCCATTGGGTGCCACGGAAGTACCATTCGTCGCGAGCGATGGAGAACCATCGGTTTTGCGTTCGAACATCGTCCATGCTTGCCAGGTTGTACTGGGTATCGAAGGTGAAGATGTTGTCCTGCGTTTTGTGTCGAACGCCCAGGCCATAGCGAAGGTTAAAGTTCTGACTGTTGCCTTCAGCGCCATTGATGCCGAACTCCATGGCACCCGACCAGGGGTTCACGATGGCAACCGGAGGCAGAAATGTTGGAGGACAATCGACCGGAGTGGTTACCACTGACGGCGGTGCATCCTTGGGCATTTCCACAAATGGCTTGGGTGCATTGAACATGGTAGGCGCCATGTTCTGACCATGAACGGAGCATTGACCAAGCGACGCTGCAATCAGCATTGCAATTGGTAGATAGGTGATATGACGCATCATCTCCTCGCTGCCCTGATAAATAGGTGCAAATTATGATAATTCACCGGCAGCGATAGCATTTTCACAGAAGTGTCGCAAGGTCAACTGAATCGAACTAAATAGCACAGATTGCTACCGAAAAAGAGGTGTCGCAAAGACTTGCACCCAGTAGTATTCCCCTTTTTCACTCTTGGCCAGACCGAGACCTATTTCGACATACTCTTCCGAGAGGATATTGTTTCTGTGATCCTCGGATTCCATCCATTTCTTCATAACCAGGCGAACGCTGCCTGCC
Organism: Planctomycetia bacterium; assembly: GCA_016795155.1. Lineage (NCBI taxonomy): Bacteria > Pseudomonadati > Planctomycetota > Planctomycetia > Planctomycetia bacterium. The sequence goes on from JAEUIE010000005.1 coordinate 29,410, forward strand.
TTGTGAGCGATGTTTTCCCCTGCTTCCGAGAAAGCATATCCCTGGGCTTTGATGCGATCGGACATATCTTTGCCATCAAGATGATGATCCAATTTCTGCTGCTTTGCCATGTTGGCAGCGTGTTCCCGGGCTGCTTTCATCAATTGGGGATGAACCTTGAGAGCAGGCAGGTTTTTCAAGCGTCTTTCCCTGTTCGTTAAATCCAACAGGGTCTGCTCTTCCGACGACAGTTTTTCATCAATCGGCCAGGCATCGGCGCTGGTTGCACTACAGAAAAAGACAAGAACCGTTAGAGCAAGCCGGGTAATGCTATCTGGGTAAGTGCTTGCCATAAAAATACTCGACAGCAGAGTACCAGCCCATCATAAATCGAAATAGGATAATACGCCAAGGTAAAGTGATTGTGATTGGCAATAAGGCTGCAACCTTTCATGAAGTTCAAGTTGACATCGCTTGATGCGGAAATGCGGCTGGATCAGGCCTTGCGGAAGCAGTTTCCTGCCTGGGGTCGGAAAGATATTGGCAGGGCGATCAGCCATCGTGAAATCAGGGTGAACGGCAAAGCGGTTTGGCTGGCATCCTGGAAAGTCAACCGGGGCGATGTCATAGAAGCTGAGGTGCCTGCAGAGTTTCGAGCGGAACCGTCTACGGTATTTGATCCGCAATGGCTCATTGCCGATGACGGTGATATCGTTGCAGTCAACAAGCCGGCAGGATTGCTTAGTGCGCCATCACGTTCGATCCATGCGGTGAATCTACATGATCTGGCGAAGGCTCACTTTGGCGAGTTGCTGCTGTTCCATCGATTGGATCGAGATACATCAGGAGTGATTTTGCTCACCAGGCCGGGCAAAATCAACAAGCTGCTGGACAAGGCATTCAAAACCCGCGAAGTGAAAAAGGAGTATCGGGCTGTGGTAGCATGGCCTCATCGCCTTCAGGAATCAGGAGTGATAGAGGCTCGGCTGGATGTTGATCCGAATCGGCGAGATCAGATGGTCGTGGTGGAGAAGGGCGGGCAACATGCAAGCACCAGGTATGAACTGGTTCCTGGTAACCAGGAGCATACACGTCGACAGCAGGTAAGGCTGTGGCCTGAAACTGGAAGAACACATCAACTCCGAGTGCATCTGGCTCATCTGGGTTCGCCCATACTGGGAGATCGGCTCTATGGGAAAGCTCATTCTGCGAAACGGCTAATGTTGCATGCGCATCGGTTGGAGTTGCCTGCATTGGGGGAAAAGACAGCGAGAGTGTATGAGGCGATGATGCCGGGAGAGTTTTGCGTTCAATAAATGGATTGCAATGTATGGAGCGTTCATATTCTAATTTCATGAACATCGGCATTCTTGGTGGTGGGCAACTGGGACGCATGCTGGGTTTGGCGGGGTATCCGCTGGGCTTCCGCTTTCGCTGTTTCGATACGACTCCTGATGCGGTGGCAGGGCACGTCATGCCGCTGACAGTGGGTTCCTTTGATGATCTGGAAGCATTGCAGGCATTTGCTGAAGGATTGGATGTACTTACCTACGAATTTGAAAATGTACCCACCTGGGCAGTGGAGTTTCTGGCAACCCACGTCAACGTGCATCCTTCCCCACTGGCGCTCTCCATCTCGCAGGATCGAATCGAAGAGAAGACATTCTTTCAATCGATGGGTGTACCTACTGCTTTGTTTCTTCCGGTGAACACGCGAGAAGAATTGGATACCGCAGTCGATCAACTGGGCATGCCTTGCGTTATCAAGACATGCCGACTGGGTTACGATGGCAAAGGACAGTTTGTCATTCGCTCACGAGACGATGCTGAAGCAGCATGGCAGACGCTACAAGGGAACCCTTTGATATTGGAACAGTATGTAACGTTTGATCGAGAACTGTCCATCATTGCTGTTCGAAGCACAACCGGTGACAAGAAATTTTATTCACTGGTGCAGAACTTTCACGAAGGGGGGATACTTCGCAAGACTCTGGCACCGGCTTCAAACGTTTCTGCTGCACTGCAACAACAAGCGGAAGATTTTGCCGACATGGCGATGCATGGGCTCGAATATTCAGGCGTGCTTGCCATCGAGTTTTTCCAGGTGGGTGAGAAACTGGTTGTCAATGAGATGGCTCCTCGGGTTCACAACAGTGGCCACTGGACTATTGAAGGTGCCTGTACCAGCCAGTTTGAAAATCATTTGCGTGCCATTTGTGGTCTGCCTTTGGGAAATACCAGGGTACAAGGCAGTGTGGGGATGATTAACCTGATTGGAAGCGTGCCTGCACTCGAAAAAATCATGAGTGAACCATGTTGTCAGAATGAAAAAGTCAGCATTCACCTGTATGGTAAGGAACCAAAGCCAGGCAGAAAAATAGGGCATGTCACGATAGTTTCTGCCCACGACGAAAAACGAGACGAGATTATGAGGCAAATAGGATAATTTCCTGCATTCTGTGAATTTCCATGAAATGTAAAAATTCAGAGTCGACAGGGTAAAGGTTGTCGTTATAATGCCGGTTAGCCTTCGGTTGCGGAGAGTCAAGCAGGCGGCACGTTAGCGAGAGGTTAGGTTCACTGAAGTAGGTGGACGGTTCGCGGCGACACTTGTTCGATGCCCTTCTGTTACGTTTCACATCGTTCGATGGGCCTGGTTCCCGAATTACCGAGAGTTGGAGTGTTTGCGTTATGAAGCGTTTGTACGTAGGCAATTTGCCCTACCAGATGACCGATGCAGAATTGAACGAATTGTTCGCTGCTTATGGAGCCGTCGAATCGGCTCAAGTAATTGTTGATCGAGAAACAGGCCGTTCCAAAGGGTTCGGTTTTGTTCAAATGGGTAACCCTACGGAAGCTGACGCTGCAACGCAAGCCTTGAATGGCCAGCAATTCAAAGGCCGTCCTCTCACTGTGAACGAAGCCCGTCCGAAATCAGAATTCGGTGGTGGCGGCGGTGGTGGTGGTGGCGGCGGTCGCGGTGGCTACGGTGGTGGTGGCGGCGGTCGCGGTGGCTACGGTGGCGGCGGCGGTGGTCGCGGCGGCTACGGTGGTGGCGGCGGCGGCGGTCGAGGTGGCCGAGGCGGTTACGGCGGCGGTGGCCGCGGTGGCGACTACGGTGGCGGCGACGGCGGCTACTAATCTACTCAGCATTTAATTCAAACAACCCTCGTGACACATCACGAGGGTTGTTCTTTTTATCGTCGCATCGGTTGCAGTTTCCAATAGGTCAACGATCGCCAGACCCATTCGCACGGGCCGAAATGGAAATGCTTGAGCCAGATCGGACTGATGAATAACTGGAAACACCAGATGGCAATTACCAGAAGAAAGAGTTGATACCGTTGCCATAAGCCAAACTGTGCCAGGCCCCAGCCGTGAAAGATAGCGGTGCAGATCAGCGTTTGGGACAAATAGTTGGTGAAGGCCATTCGGCCAACTGCTGCAAGGCGTGATTGAACAGCAGGCAACCATCGTTGCTTCACAGCCAGCATGATGACAGCAAAGTAGCCTGCTGCCATCAGCAGGGAACCGTAGTAGTCGTACGTGGCCATGGTTCGAATCATGTCCGGCATTTCTTTGGTCTGCAAATGTTGCCAGATTCCCAGGCAGGTGAGCAGTATCCCAAGCCCCAGACCAATCATGGCCCAGCGCTGATAACGTTGATTCGGCCAGGAACGGTCAAATGCCTGTAGTTGGTAAAGAGCGATGCCACAGAGCATCAGACCGGTGATGCGCCACAAGACAAACGTCAACAGGCCAAAAATCTGGAATTGAGCGGTTGAAGGCGCCCGCAGCCTTAACATCTCGACAAACCCTGCATCACGAACCTGTTTGGATTTCTCTTCCACCATGGCAGGAGTTGGATTGAAGTTTTCCTTCATTTTTCTGATATCTTCCGTCTCCTTCACCAATTCGGGATGAGATTCCACATAGCTGAACGAGAAGTCAAGAAGTAATGATGCGCCGACGAGAATCAATGAGCCTAAAAGGATCAGGCTCAGACCGAGAATCAACTGGTTTCGCGGTTTCCATCTCCGAAACCAATAGACCAGCATTCCCATCAAGGCATAGTAGGTCAGGATATCACCATACCAGAAAACGTAAGCATGAATGAGTCCGATGATGAGCAGCCAGAATACCCGGCGGAAAAATAACCCACGGCCCGAACCAGGCTTGCCACGACGTTCTTCAACCCGGCTTACCTGAAGAAAAAGTCCGACGCCAAAGAGCATCGAGAAAAGGGTGACCATCTTGCCTTCGAAGATGACGTGCGTCAAAAGCCAGGTGATAAAATTGATGCCGGTAAAACCACCGGCGATGGCAGGATTCTGGTAAGCAGCTTCAACGTGCGCGAAGGCAATGATGTTGACAGGCAGAATACCTAGCAGTGCAAACCCTCGCAGTACATCGATGGCGTGGATCCGTTCCTGATCCTGTACCGGTTGAGCCGAAATTGGCTTGGCAGGTTCCAAAGACTCTGGTATCTCCTGGCTCATATCAATTTCCTGTCGATTGAGTTTGAATCATTTGCTGGTAGGCTTTCCATCCAGCCAGTTGTTCGCGAGTTAGTGTGGCGGATTTACCAGTGTTGAGGTGATGTTCGACGGAACGCAACCAGCGACGGGTTGATCGGGGGAGATGTACTTTGCGGTTGACCACCAGGCCTGTAACCACTTGCCTGTTATGTTGGCGCATGACATTCAACTTGGTTCTGTTGATGGTGTAGCCTGATTCGAACAGAATGCTGACAACACGCCGGATGACGCCACGAATGAACCGACGGTTATCCTGTTCGAATGAAAAGATGAGATCATCGGCATAGCGGCTATAGATGGCTTGGCTTTTCCCGGCTAATCCGGCCAGGCGTGCATCCATACGGTAGTTGACGAGGTTGCTGAGTATAGGGCTGGTTGGGGCTCCCTGTGGGAGGCGATTTTTTCGTGTGCAAATGGCTTGAATAAGCGAAGCGGCTTCATGATTCCAGCCAATCCGGCGAAAGAAATCGTAAACCTGATTTCCAGATGTAGAGTGGAAGAAATCTTTGATATCTATTCTGACCACAACCGCTTTGCCAACATGAAGCCTGGCGTGAGTGCAGTTTGATTGTCCTCGACGGAAGCCTTTGCAGGCTGAATGAACTGCAAGTTTGGCAAATACTTTTCGCAACAGCAGCTTTTGCAACAGCTTCAATCTGGGATTGGGGGAATACAGCATTCTGGGTTTGCCAGAACGCTTGGGAATCTTGTGCCACCAGTAACCAAGGGGAATGAGATGTGGTGCCAGTAAATTGGTATCCCTCGGATTGAACCCCCTTACCGTGTAGATCAGATTGATTTCATTCAGATTCAGTCGACGAAGCAGTTCTTTTTTGTCCCAACGTGGCTCTGGATATTTGAAAACAGAGGGTGGAAGCGTTCGCCGGAAGAGCTTGGAAATCCAGTTGAATAGACCCATGGAAACTCCAAATGAAATAGCAGCTCTTGCGAGCTGCTATTTGCCTTGCATAGGTCAATCTGGCCATATCGCATATGGCCAGTTGTCCTATCCCGCAGTAGCCGATTTTCCAGGCTACCTGAAACAACCCGGCTGACGAAACATCAGCCTATGCCACTCCAGTCAAGGGGCATCAAGCCAAGGCAATGGCATCCTAACGGATGTTTCGGCATGGTAAAAGCAAAAACCCGACTTTCAACCGTTATGACCAGATGTAGACCATGAAGACCTTATGAGAACTGAAAACTGAATGGTTTATTTTTCACTTTCAATGGTTTATTCTGTCATCATCCTGCTGCGTACCTACCGGCATAACATTCCAGTGAAATCGTCAGGCGTCTTCTGAGAGGTCCCAACATGTTTTCGCGAATGATTCTTTCCCGCACACTGTGGGGGATTGGTCTTGCAGTTATTTGTGTATCAGTTCAGGCTGCAGAGCCGGAGAGAGTCAATAAAGCCAATTATCCCAATGCTCAGAAGTTCAGCAGAGACTTCATTCAGCAGTTCAGCTATGACACCAGTGTGACACCGAACTGGATAGGCAAGACGGATAACTTCTGGTACGTCTATCGCACGAGCAAGGGCACCAGCTATTGGAAAGTGTATCCGGCCAATAAAAGCAAGGAAGCTCTTTTCGATCATACGAAACTGGCCGCAGCCTTGTCTGAAGTGGCCAAGAAACCTATCGAGGCTCATGGCTTGTCGTTGAGCCGCGTCTCCTTGACTGATGATGGTGCGAAGCTGAAATTCGTGTTTGATGAGTTTCAATACGAGTATGAAATCGTAGCGAATAAATTAACCAAGGGGTCACGTGCTCCGCGAGCGCCACAAGGTGGGAATATTCCCGGTCTGTCACAGGAAGAACAACAGCGGCGTCAGGAATTGGTGGAAAGGTTCCGCCAGCAACAGGAACAGCAGCAACAACAAGATCAGCAACAGCAGACACAGGGGCAAACGACGGAACCTGCCAGGCCTAACTTTGATTATCGGAACTTCTCCCCCGACAAGAAACATTATGTGTATGCCTACAAGCACAATATTTACGTGTCGGAATCTGAAAAGGAAAAGGATGCCATCCAGCTATCCAAGGATGGTGAAGAGGATTACACCTTTGCAGGTGGCTTTGGCGGATTTGGTGGAGGCGGTGGACGAGGAGGCGCTGAGACAAGGCCAGTCGATCCTGAACGAAAAAGCAGAGTGAATGTTACTTGGACACCTGATTCCAAGGCGTTTTATGTCACCAGGAATGATTCCCGCGGTGTGCAGGAACTCTTTCTGGTTGATTCGATTGCCATGCCTCGCCCCAAGCTGGAAAAGTACAAATACCCCATGCCGGGTGAAGATAAGATCAGGCGGGTTCAGTTGTATTATGTGAATCTTGACGCCAAGAAACTGGAGCAGGTTACACCACGATTCAAGGATGAGCGCTATTTCAACATTCACTGGAGCAAGAAGAACAACGAACTCCGGTTTGTACGTCGAGACCGTCTGCAGCGGAATATCGAATTCTGCACACTCGATGTGAAAACGGGCAAATGCAAATGCCTGTTTGAGGAGGGACTTGATAACGGTAACATTGAATTCCAGAATGTGCGATACCTGGATGACACTGATGAAATGATCTGGTGGTCAGAACGATCAGGCTGGGGGCATTTCTACCTGTACGACACCAATGGCACGCTGAAAAATGCCATTACCAGCGGGCCATATCGTGCCAGTTCCATAGTTGCAGTCGATTCCAAGAATCGCACGCTCTACTTCCGAGGAAACGCACGAGAAGCTGGAGAGAATGTCTATTACCAGCACCTCTACTCAGTCAGATTAGATGGATCCGGATTGAGATTACTGGATCCAGGCAATGCCAACCATAATTCAATCCTTTCGAGTACCTACCAGGTTCTCGTCGATAATTCTTCCCGGATCGATCAGGTTCCGACTTCGGTACTGCGTGATTCTTCCGGTGCGAAGATTATGGATCTGGAAACCTGTGATGTCAGCCGACTGAAAGAAACCGGCTGGAAACTGCCTACTACGTTTGTTGTGAAGGCAGCAGACGGCGTTACCGATCTCTATGGCAACATGTGGACACCATTTGACCTCGATCCCAAAAAGAAGTACCCCATTATCGCCCATGTTTATCCCGGGCCACAGACCGAAGGTGTAACCCATACCTACTCTGCCTTCAGCAGTAACATGCAGATGGCTCAGTTAGGTTTCATCGTCATACAAGTTGGCCATCGTGGCGGCACGCCGACACGTTCCAAGGCCTATCACCGCTACGGCTATTTCAACCTGCGTGATTATGCATTGGAAGACAAGAAATCAGCCATCGAACAATTGGCATTGAAGTATCCGTTTATGGATATCGATCGAGTGGGTATTTATGGTCATTCCGGCGGTGGATTCATGTCCGCTGCTGCCATGCTGCAGAAGCCTTACAACGAGTTCTTCAAGGCAGCGGTCGCTTCAGCCGGTAATCATGATAACAACATTTACAATGATAACTGGTCGGAGCGTTATCATGGCATGAAGGAAGTGCCCGCAGACCAGGCCGATACCAAGACAGCTGCAACTCAACAGCAGGATGCTGGCGATGTACAGCGCGGTGCTGGCCAGCGTCGTCGTCGACCTCCCGAAGCAGGTGAGTTCAGTGAGGTGGAATACGATCTCGAAAATGAACCTCAGGATGTTGGCACAAAGGATCGACAGGAGAAGCTGGATGCCATCAAGAAGGAAGTGGCAGAGATTGCCTCGAAGATGGCAAATGCCAAAGGCGATGAACTGACCAGCCTTGAGAAACAACTCGCTGATGCAAAAGAAAAACTCGGAAAACTGACCACGGATGCCAAAACAACTGAAACCAGGAAGGAAGTCGAAACCAAAACAGGCGAAGTGAAAAGAGAAACAGACAAGACTGATTCCAAGAAGGATGAGGAGAAAAAGAAAGAAGAAGAAAAGAAAATGAAGTTCAGCATTGCTGTTCCCACCAATGCTGAGTTGGCTGCCAATCTGAAAGGTGCATTGTTGCTGGTACATGGTGAAATTGACAACAATGTTCACCCTGCCAACACGATGCGACTGGTAGATGCCCTCGTGAAAGCGAATAAGCGTTTTGACATGCTCATTCTACCTGGCCAGCGGCATGGCTTTGGCACCTCGCAGGCTTATTTCAACCAAAGGATGTGGGATTTCTTCTCCGATCATCTGATCGGAGACAGGCCTGCTGGAGCTGACATTAACGAGAAGATAAACGGCAAATAGCAGCCGACAAAGTACCTTTTGTACGCCACAGGCGAAGTAATTTTCCTGTGGCACTTACCTTTAAGTGCTTGCAATTAATAAAGTTGCGTCAATTGCTTGTCCTTTTTCAGGAAAATTCTCCATCGAGATGTCACAGTGATGCTTTCTGAGTTGTACGAGTCGTGTCAGTGGATCAACAACCACAAACGTCTCAACTCAGGAGTTTTATCATGTTCGCCCGCTTAGCATCCTTGGCACTCGCAACGGTAGCAATGGGTTCCACCGATGCCTTCGGTCAGGTTTATTATGGTGGTTACAATCTGGGGCCAGATTATGGCCAGATGGCTAACCAGATGATGGCTCAAATGAACAGTACGGTCCGCCTGGCAGAACAGCGTGCACAGGATGCAGTGGAAAAGGCCATGCAGGACCCACGCTGCAAAGCGATGCATCAGCAGCACCTGCAACAGGGTGGCCGCACTTCGCTTCGCGATTTCGCCTACTGGTATGTAGCCACTGCTGGTGGTACGCCGGAAGGCGCTCGTCGTTACATGAACAACGAATTGAACAACCAGTCAAAAGAGAAAGCTGCTGTTCAGGGGCTGTGGAATGCGCAGCAACAAAGCAAACAGGCCATCGCAGCCTGGCAACAGGGTTATTACCACAACCAGGCTGAAGCGGGTAACATCTTGTCAGGCAACAAGACCTACACCGATCAGAATGGTCAGCAACATGTGTTGCCTTACCTGCAGCCTGGCTATTATCGGAATCCACAAACGGGAGTGTTATTCCATCTCGATCAGTTTGGCAGGTACCACATGCGGGATACCAATGGTTACTGGACTGAACTGAATCGATAATACCACCTCATGACAGGTGAAACTCCGAGGCTGAAGCTTCGGAGTTTTGTTTTTTTAAAGGCATTGTCACAAACTCACCGCTGATTTGTAGTGGTTTATGACAACGATGACCCAGCAACACTTAACCGGAGAAAAACCATGTTTGCAAGAAACCTGTCGCTTATTCTGGCATTTTGCTCGACCTCAGCAGCATGTGCCCAGTATGGCTATGGAGGATTGATCAGAATGGACTACGGAGACTTATCAGAACTGGAACGTATCGTCCGGCAGGCAGATGCCCGACTGGAAAACACTATCCAGCAGATGATGCGTATGCCTGAAATACAAAAACGATATCAGGAATTTCGCCAGGCGGGTGGTACCCTGGCATACAAGCCTTATGTGCATTGGCTCGCTCAAACCGCGGGTGGTACGCCTGAAGGAATCAATCGGTTTCTCAAGTCGGAAAGGAATCGCATCGAGCGCGAGAAATCTGCCTATGCAGATTTAAGCAAAGCTCATCGCGATGCTTCAGAATCGATGCAGAGAGGATTTGATAACGCAATGACTCGGAACCGTGAATTTGGGGATGTGATTGCAGGGAATCAGCATTATCTGCTGCCGAACGGCTCGCAGGTCCAATTGCCGTACACCCGTCCGGGATTCACAGCAGATTCGGCTGGACGAACGTTTTATCTCGATCAATATGGTAATTACTCGTACCTGAATGAATATGGCTACTGGGTTCCGCTCAGGCCGAAGAACTAGCAGTTACTTCAAAGTTGCAGCTTTCCACTGGTGGAATAATCGGCTGGCAGAAAGTCTTTGACATGTTCCAACAGACCCAGTGCAGCCAGTTCATCGAGCACGCGGGCTGGAGAATCTTCCTCCAGCCCGTTTTCAATTTCTTCGACAAGTGCTTGGGCGAGTTTGAACCTTGCCCGCCGGAGCATCTGCCTGCAGGCATCGGGTTTGACTGTTGTCTGCAAGCGAGCGGAAAGCAGTTCCGCCAGGGTTTCTGAAGTTGCTTCCGGATGATCCATCCGGAGTTTGAGCAGCAAGTAGATTGAACCACCCTGATGATCATCGTCGTCGCGACAACTGGCGAGAGCATGATCCAGAACGGTTTTCTGCCAGGCGCCGAGCCACTCTGCTTCCCGCTGCTCGTCATTTTTCCCAGGTTCCGTGATGAGTGTTTCGGTTTGCCTGCGTCCCTGTTTGGCCCAGTGATTCTGAATCATGTTTCTGACAGCAGTCTTCAGAAAATCGCGAAAGCGGCCACGTGTCGGATCTGCCCCGGCAAAGTCACCTCGCATCAGCCGAAGGACTACATCCTGGGCCAGTTCGTCGGCATCATCGCCGGAACGCACGATGGCGCCCACATATTTGCGAACGGCAGAAGCATAGCGAAGCACCAGCATCTGTCGTGCTTTACTGGTATCGGGGTGGTTGCCATGCGCCAGTCGCAACAGGCTCCAGCGTGTGGTGATGGCATCGATGCGTTCAGCCATGGCTTCCTCACTGTTGGCGGGATGACTCCAGTTTCTGCAGCAGTGCGCGATAGTGTCGTTGCATGCTGGCAATCGAAGTATACTCGGGATGTTCCTCAAGCATTTTGTCCACCATCGTAACGAACGATCGAAGTTGAGGAAGACCAATTGTGATATTTCCACGTTCCAGATTCAGTTCGATCAGTTTGCCCTGAATCGACAGGTCATCGTAAAGAAAACTCGAGTTCAGGGGAAACTGGGTTCGAAGCGATTGCATCACCCTGGATGCCTTCGCGTAAAATTCCTCGGCCGGTTTCCACGCTTGTCGCGAACGGGCAACATCACCGAAAGATATGTTGAGCAGTGCCTGCTGGTTCAGTTTGTCAGCATCTGGAATCTGTAGCCTGGGTAGTTGTGTTTGAATAGCGAGGAGCAGTTTTTCCGCCTCATCGAAACGGCGCGTAGCCAGCAGAAAGGTCGCCAGGCTTTTCTGGGAACCCATGAGTAAGGATGCGTTCTGGCCGTCTGGTTCTTCCTGAAAGATAGTCTTTCTGAATTCGACGATAGACCGATAGTGCTCGAGGGCAGTTTCAAATTTCTGCTCAGCGATTGCATCACCAATCTGGTTGTTCAGCAGATCAATCGAAAGCTTCAGAAACCGGGTATCGTTTGGAGAAAGTTTCAGGAATTCCTCCAGCATACCCTGTGCCTGCTTTTCAGAGATTTGTGCTTCCGCAGGTTTAGATTGCCGACGGGCCAGCCAGCCTTGATTAATCAAGTGTTTGATCTGATAGAGTTTTAATTCCGTGTCCTGTGGAAATTGTACCAGCTTGGTTTGAAGCAGTTGGGTAGTTTCAACGAGTGTGTTTCGGGCATCGTCGTGACGATGGTACAGTACCTGAGTCACGAAATACTGATAAAGTGTTTCCAGTCGTGCCAGTATGGTTGGGCGATCATCAGGTCGAAGTTTATCGAGCGACCGAAATAATTCAATGACCGGGCGATACGATTCAATGGTCAACTGTTCTGCCTGAGGCAGAGTGCTCAATAACTCGGTATTGTTTTTCAGAATGGAGATCAGACTATCGCGAGATAAGGTGTAAGCCTCGGTTGCATTATCTTTGGCGTTGGAAATCTGCTGATTAGCGTGTTGCATGTAAGCCAATCCTGCAGCCAACGCCATCATCAGTGCCAAAGTAAGAGCAACGGCTGCAGCCTGCCAGGGTCTTCGACGTGCCCATTTCACCAGTCGTTCCACAGGGCCAACAGGCCTGGCCTGGATGGGTTCACCGCTGAGAAATCGTTCGAGTTCAAGTGCCAGGGCTTCCGCACTTTCAAAACGCTTCTTCGGCAACTTTTCCAGACATTTCATGCAGATCGTGTTGAGATCGCGAGGCAGCTGAGGCTGCAACTGGCGTGGTGGCAGCGGATCATCACTGAGCACCATGAGCATGGTCTGCATCGGATCAGTTCCAAGGAATGGTGGACGGCCTGTGAGACATTCATAAAGAATGGCGCCCAGTGCATAGATATCGGTGGCGGGTGTCAGTTTGGAAATACCGGATGCCTGTTCAGGTGACATATAACTGGGGCTGCCGAACAGATCGCCCGTTTGGGTGAGTTGAGCATCTTCCAGCATGCGTTTGGCCAGGCCAAAGTCGGCGATTTTTGGAACGATAGAGTTGTCATTCGTTTTTTCCAGAAGCACATTACCTGGTTTGAGGTCGCGATGCAGAATCCCCTGCGAATGGGCGTAATGCATTGCATGCGCAAGCTGAATGATCACGCGGGCTGCTTGCTGTGGAGTCAACACCGCTTCCTTGAGTCGTTGGCTGAGCGTTCCACCAGCCAGGTATTCCATGCTGTAATAAGGGCGACCCTCAACCTGGCCATTTTCGTATATCTGTGCAATGTGGTGATGTTTCAAGCTGGCTATCGCCAGTATTTCCTGCTGGAAACGATCTTCAACATGTTGACTGGGTGAAGTGACAACTTTCAAGGCTACCAGCCGGTTCTGCTGAAGATGTAACGCTAGATAGACTTTGCCCATACCACCCTGACCCAGCACTTTGATCATCTCGTAGCCACTCACGAGTGGAAGCGGATCAACCTGAAGTGGAGGAGAGATTTTCGGTTTTTGAACCAGGGTTGCATTGGGTTCCGACATTATGGTACATCTTCCTGCGATTTCGAATTGGCAGTGTAACAAAGGTTCCGGCAGACAGTCAATTCTCAGGTTTCATTCAGGATAATTACTATGTCATCGCAAGGCTCTCCATGTTCACTTTGCCAGAAGATCGCTGATTATCAGCAGCGTCATGCAGATGAACTGGTATGGGAGTTTGCCACCAGTATGGTGTTCCTGGGGACTTGGCAGTACTACGAAGGCTACTGTGTGGTGACTGCGAAAAGTCATTTCACTGAGCTTTTTGAAGTCTGTCCACAGGATCGGCACACCTTGATGGATGAAGTGACACTTACCGCACAGGCCATCCATGCTGTGGTGAAACCTCGGAAAATCAATTACGAATGGTTGGGGAATCAGATGCCTCATTTGCACTGGCATCTGTTTCCCCGACAAGAATCAGATCCGAATCATTTGCAGGCGGTCTGGCTGGATATTGCCAAGGCAGAAGCAGATGCTGAACTCAAGAAACGATGGCAATCCAGCATTCGGGGACGTACAGCCATCATCAAGGCATTAAAGGAACAGATTCGGAAGTTGATTGGTTCAGCATAAGGAACGAGCTATTTGACTAATAACATGGGGGACGATTTCAAAAAGTCCCGACTGGCACTATTAACAGTTCAATTCTGAAGATGATTGGTTATTATCGGGCAGTCATAGTGTAGCCTTCCGTCTCTTATGAAATAAGTCGTCAGAAAATTCAAGTTGGAGATAGTACATGTCACATGCTGGTTGGCACCAATTAATTCCTAAGGATGATTACTTAAAAGGTGACTCCGAGTTTCACATCAATGCTTATTCCGAATATATGCCGCCGCCTCGCGTTGGCTGGAAGCCTTATGGCCCGGTACCTATCAACAATTATTTGTTTTCGCGAGATGACCCTTATGGATGGAAAGTACATGAGTTTGATGAGGCATTAGAGCTTCAACCTGGTCTTCATCAAATTGCCAGGGATCTTCTCAGACGACTGAAACGATTACAGGATGGAAACCCAGACACGGGTTTACCCAGGCACATCAGTCGAGAAAACCCCTTTTGGCCTGCCGAGTTAGCTCAGGCGAATCTCAAGAACGATCCATGTGTTCTGTTATTGCCTATATCTCTTTCACGAACGCAGGATGATAAAGGTCGAGTACGCTGGACACTCTTTGGCAACAGCGAACAAGGTCCAAGCAAGGCCTTCTGGAAAAGCTTTTATACAGCACCGGGTGTAGAAGCGCCGGCAGAGGATGGCATTCAATTTTTCTGCCGTTTGTTGAACTCAGTCTATGGAATATCCGTTTCTGATAGCAATGACTTACGCCAGGCTGGTTTACGAATCCTTACCGATGATAAACCCGATTTCCCATTCTGGAGTGAAGGGGAATTGCCCTCGTGGACCAAGCCGTTTCAATTTCAGGATGATGAACCAAGCGAGGCAGTGAAGTATCTGGTAACGTTTCGACCATTCGGGCGCATGCCTGTCGCAGTGCGTGAAGGCTATCTGAAAGGTCGCCTGGCCTTGCTTCCGTTTCCTGGCAGTCTGGTCTTCTGGGGAGTAGACCGTGCTCGCCGTATTTATCCACAGTTGCCGCTTGGTTTACAAATCCCGTTACTGGCTAATGTTGATTATCATGAATCGCCCATAGGCATTCGTGTTCCACAATCTGGCTTGTTCCATCAGCCCACCAGTGAGCAACCAGAGTACGCTAATACCGCTGGGCATCTGAGAAACACTTTCAAACGAACACACCGCTGGCAGAAGATTCTGCGCGATCAGGATCAGATTGAACTGATCGGACAGGAATCCTCCCTTCTGAATGTCTGGTTTAGTACCGTTCCCGAAGATCTGGGATTGTATGGCAAACCTATGGCTCGCAATGTTCAGATCTGGACTCAGAAGCCGGAATTACTCTTGGACGGCCCCAACGCTTCACCATCTCAAATCAAAAAAACCATACGTGCAGTGAAAGCAGGCGGAGTGTTCGGCTATCGTTTCCTGTTTCCGGCCATGCGCGTCGGTCATCATGAAGTGTATTGGCATCGGCCACTGGTGGCTTTTCGTAATTCTGCAGGCGAAACAGCTGTCGTGGACGATGCTCCGTTGGGATATTTTACAGCCTACGATGCGGAGAAACCACGACTGGAAAGAGCCATCGAACTTTGGCCAAGGATGCAGAAACGCGATGTGCTGATGACAGCTTTGGAAGGCGAGGACTACACCCGTAAGCGACAAGTGCCCATTCAGGTTCGAAATGTTAGAAAACTGACTCATGCCTATGCACTGTTTGGCGCTAAACCACTGCCTGTCCAATTTGCCCGGCGTATCATGGGGCTTGATCGTGAGGGAGCGGGCAAACGCTGGTTAGCGAAACTGCCTGAACAGGTGGCGAACCGCATCCGCGAAATAGTCGTGCCCGATCAGTCACCAGAACTGAAAATCAAAGCTGGACGGATTCCTGAATCCCTGACCTATTCGAATACTGCCAATCGCTCCTTCGAAGTAGATTACTGGAAGACGATAGCCTCGCTGGCTGAATCTCCGCTCATCAACAAGAACAATGCCGATTGTGTGCTGGATGAGGCAACGCAACAGGTCATACCCTATCACGAGCGCCAGTTGGATCAGTTAGGTGACGATCTTCTGGCGTACTACCAGAAGGCAATCAAGGCAGCCAGGATGACAGGAAAAGCTCTGGCAGGGGATGTACCTTTCCAATGGCGAACCGATGCTGATTATTCCTGGATGGGTGGCTGGCGTAAAAACGAGAAAACACGTGCAGAGCGCAATTTGCTCATCATGATTCCTGGACGTAATTGTTCTGAAGCGGTTATTATGGCCGATCATTACGATACGGCGTTTATGGAGGATAAGTACGAAACGGAACGTGGCGGAACTGGAGCGCGCCTGGCGGCATGTGGCGCTGACGATAATTATTCCGCCACTGCATCACTGATGCTGGCTGCCCCGATTTTTCTCGAAATGAGCCGACAAGGCAAACTGGGATGTGACATCTGGCTTGTCCACCTGACGGGCGAGGAATTTCCAGCCGATTGCCTGGGTGCCAGAGCGCTCGCTGCCAGGCTTGTCAGTCGTTCGTTAAAGTTACGATTGCCAAATGGCAAGACCAGGGATTTATCCAAAGTCACCGTACGCGGTCTCTATGTCTCAGACATGATCGCCTACAACCATGATCATGAACGCGACATCTTTCAGATTTCGCCAGGCAACGAACCCGCTTCGATGTGGTTGGCCTACCAGGCCCATATCGCAAATGAGATCTGGAATACTTCCGTACCATATTGGAACAAAAGCCAAAAAAGACTTGGACTGCCACGAAGTCGCCGCAGTCCCCATGGAGCTGCTATTCCCGAAATGGCCCCATTTCTTGAGCTGTCCGGTCATGTAAGGGTGCCTTCCGATCCCAAAAGCACGCTCTTCAATACAGACGCACAGATCTTTTCTGATGTAGGCGTGCCCTGTGTGCTCTTTATGGAGAATTATGACATCAATCGCACGGGTTACCACGACACACACGATACGATGGAGAATATCGATCTGGATTATGGAGCAGCGGTTTGCGCCATCACTATCGAATCTGTGGCACGGGCGGCAAAACCAGAAACAGTACACTATGATCTGACTACAACATAACTAACTACTTGTTTCAGGAGTTGCATTCTTGATTCGTGCCACTGTGCCTGCTGATACGCCAGAATTACTTGCACTTGCAGAAGGTACACTCGTCTTTAAGCCGCATGAGATTGTAGCTTTGAACGAGGTGCTTGATGATTACCATGATACCAATCACGCAGAACAGCATCGCTGTGTTACTGTGGAAGAAGATGGACAGATTATCGGCTTTGCCTACTACGCACCTGCCGCTATGACTGAACGCACCTGGTATCTCTACTGGATCGCTGTTCGAGTGGATATTCAAACCAAAGGGACTGGCTCGAGGCTCATGGCACATGTCGAAGAAGACATCCGAAACAAGCAGGGCAGGCTGTTGCTGATAGAAACTTCGTCCCTGCCTCATTATTCGCTGACACGTCGCTTCTACGAGAAGTTGAACTATGAAAAAGAAGCGGTGATTCGCGATTTCTACGCAGACCACGACGATCTGGTGGTTTTTCGCAAGCGACTCAATTAATTGAGAACTTCATGCAATTTGTTAAAGAAATCATCAAAAATGGACAGGCAAGAAGTTCAGAGCTGAGTTGATAATTCGTGGTAACCTACATTTGATACCTTCAGCAAGTGTTACCCAGCTTGCCAGACTTCTCAGGCATGCTGTCTATTCCGTCTGAATAGAAGTAATCAAAGGTGCCGAAATTTACAAAGATGCTGCATGGATGCGTGCATCGGGAGTTCACCCCTTCAGCCAGGCAATTGGCATTGTGGTCAGGAGGACCCATGTCTCTGCGCAACAAATCTTCGTTGAAATCAGCAAAATTACTGGCTGTTGTGGGTGCCACAAGCTTATGGGCAGGCATCCTGCATGCTCAAGAGGGCAAGCAGGTAGCAGTGGCGCCACCAGAAAAACCAAAAGTGGTTGCCCATCTGCCCGAAGCAGTGATTTACTTTGACCCCATGGTGGAACGGGTACAGGATGTTGCCCCAGTAGTTCCGGCAGTCCCCACCCAGCCACAATCAACACAAAGCGGATTAGGCTTATCAGCCGACATTCAGCAGGCACTGAATGCCAGCCCGCAGAGCAGCACCACCGGTAGCCTGGCTGGTTCCGGCGCCAGTGCTGAGCGTGTATCAGCTGCTGCTTCGCCTGGTAGCACGGGTGTCATCGGTGGTTCGCAATCACAGTTGTTGGCCAGTACTGATGCAGGTGATTTGCTGGCACGCAGTGGTACCGGTATTGAAGCACAACGCCGTTCGCCCATTGCCAATGAAGCCCGCATCCGAGGTTACCGATTAGGGCAGATCAACACCTGGGCTGATGGTGGCTTTTGGTTCCCTGCACGCAATGATATGGATACATTCCTGAGCAAGATTGATTCAGGCCTCATCCGTGACGTGATTGTGTACAAAGGACCTTACTCAGCTCGATATGGTCCAGGGTTCGCATTTATTGACATTGAAACCAACGATACGCCCCGCTACCAGAACGGTACGGAATGGCATGGGCGAACTGCTTCAACGTACAAGGATAACGGCGAGCAGTTCTATGGCAGGCAATCGATCTTCGGCGGTGGATCAGACTGGGGCATGCGGATGAGTTACGGCCACCGAACTGGAAATGATTACACGATGGGTAATGGTGAACAACTGCCCACCAGTTACAATGCACGCGATGTTGACTTTGTCTATGGCTTCGACCCGACAGCCAATTCAAAAGTGGAATTTGGCTACATCAGGCTGGATCAGACCGGTCTGGAATTCCCTGGGCAGGTTTTTGATACCAGCCTGCTGATGACCGATGGCTGGCGTGCCCGTTACTTGCTGAGCAATCAACGGTATTTCGATCAATTGGAAGTTCTTGGATGGTACAATCAGACCAGTTTTAAAGGTAATGCACAGGGTTCAGGAAAGCGTCAACAAATTCCTGAACTCAACGAAAGTGGCTTTATCGGTTTTACTGATGGCCAGATTTCGACGGGTGGTGTACAGTCTGCAATTACCTGGGGTCGAGCCAACGATGTGCAGTGGACCATTGGTAGCGATTGGCGTTATCTGAGTCAGCGGCTCAATGAGTATGATCGTCTTTTCGAAATTCCCTGCGATCTGAATTATCCGGTGCCTCGCACCGAACAGACCAATACGGCTGGTTTCTTCTTCGAGAATCGAACCCCTGTCAACCAACGCCTGACACTGAAGTTTGGTGGTAGAGTGGACTTCATGAATTCGAATGTAGTTGCAGTCCCGCCTGGCTTTGGAGAACCAGATTGTGGCTGCGGCTGCGATCATTCAACGGCGATTGCAGACGCTCTGGGAGTAGACAGGCTTGATCGTGACTTCACGCTGTGGCTGACCTATGCGAATGCTGAATATCTGATGACCGATAACATCACTTTGCTGGGTGGTATTGGTTATTCGATGAGGCCAGGTACTCCCACGGAACTCTATGCTGTGGGGCCATTCCTGGCATCGTTGCAACAGGGTTTCACTTCGGTTTTGGGCAACCCGGAACTCGAGCCTGAAAAACTGTTCCAGATTGATATAGGATTCAAAGCCAACTATGAACGTTTCCGTGGTGGGTTAAATTTCTTCCACGCATGGGTGAACGACTATGTAACGTTTGCAGCGATTGGAGATGTGCAGGGGAAAATCGTGCTGGAAGCAAACGATGCCTTGCAGGTTCGCTTTGTAAACACGGGGCTGGCAACCCTGTATGGTGGTGAAGCCTATGCAGAATATGATCTGAGCGATGTTCTGACACCTTTCGCCACGCTGACATACGTTCGCGGCCAGGATCATACTCGTGGTAATCGAGGCAATCCGCTTCTGGGTTTACCAAATCCTGATTCAGAACCATTGCCCATGATTACACCTCTTGATTCACGTTTTGGTGTTCGACTGCATGAACCCGGCAAGAATCCAACCTATGGTCTGGATGTAATCTGGCGTGTGGTCGATAGCCAGAACATGGTGGCTGCTTCGTTGCTGGAGCAGCCTACGGCCAGCTTCCAGGTCTGGGACATGCGGGCCTACTGGCAGATGAAGGAAGGCGTATTGCTGACTGCCGGTATGGAAAACGCATTTAACGTCTTCTATCGAGAGCATCTCGATCTTCGAACAGGTCTGGGTGTTTTCCAGCCGGGCCGAACAGTCTATTGTGGATTGGAACTGAGATATTAAGAGGTTATTGCCGATGGTTCCTTGTTGAACCATCGGCACTGTTGTACTTCCTGTCGGACGAGTTCCATTACGTCTTCCATGGTAGGCGAAGTGCCCAGCAATTCCTGAAGCGATGTCATACGCACCTGACTGATGCCACATGGTACGATCAGCTTGAAATCATCAAGATTGGTTGTCACATTGAGTGCGAAACCGTGGTAGGTCACTCGCTGAGAGACCGCAATACCAATGGAAGCCAGCTTGGCTTCGGTACCATCTCTCAGAGTTGTCCAGAGACCAGCATAACCAGGGCTGGGCCGAGCTGTAATGCCCAGGTGTTTCACAACTCGCAGCAGCAACTGTTCGAGTTCGCGAAGAAAATCACCTACCTTGATGATGAGTGGAATCAGCGGGTAGCCAACTAGTTGTCCGGGGCCATGATAGGTTACATCGCCGCCTCGTTCGATGTGGTGAAATGCAATGCCTCGTTGGCGATATGCCTCTTCAGTCATTAAGAGGTTTTCTGATTTGGCAGATCGTCCCAGTGTAATGGTTCGCGGGTGTTCGAGCAGGAGTAGGGTAGGCGGACGATTTCCCGATGCAATTTCACTCAGGTATTTTTTCTGTAGTTGCCAGGCATCCAGGTAGGCAACGCGGCCAAGGCATTCAATGATCAGTGGAGGATCAACCATTAATTTGTACTGAAATCCGGTGGATTTTTACGAGGATTGGATGTGTTTTGTTTGAATGGTTCGACGGAATGCAACAGTTCGCAGAGTTTTCGAACCCGATCAGGAACATTGAATATTTCGAGCAATTGCTGCTTCCAATCAGACAGGATGGGTAGGGCGAAGCTGACAACATCGACAATGGTTCCCAGTGGAGCCTGGCTGTGCATCAACTTGATGAACTGGCTACGCCCTTCACCTTCTTCCGACAACCAGGGAAGTACTTCTTTCTCCAGTTGATTGCGGAGTCTGCCCTCATCCATCACATGCGGGTCAGGTTGCAACTTGACCTTCGCCTGTCGATAAAGCGTGTGGGTCAGTAGTTCGTGTTCGAGTTCAATGCGGCAAAGACCACGCAGCAGAATATTGTATCTGCCATCCTCCAGTTTTTCGTGTTCATGGATGGATGCCAGGCAGCCTACCGTGTAAATGGGAAAAGTACCTTCGTAGTCTTTTTCCCACCCCTGACGGGGGAGCACCATGGCAATCAACTTGTCTTTACTCAGTGAGTCTCTTACCAGTTCCCTGTATCGCGGTTCAAAAATGTGAAAGTTCTTGAGCACATGAGGCATCATGACAAAATCAGGCAAAGGGAACAGTCGTGCTGTTCCTTCAAAGCCATCAATGTGCAGGATCGGGTTCATGCAGGTTGAGCAGTTTTTGTCTCAGGCGTTCCCACAGATTTTACAGGAGCAGGCCAGAGTAAACCATGCAGTAACAGCATAATAGCTCCACCCACCAGGAAACAATCTGCAAGGTTGAAGACAGGCCAGTTAAACGGGTAATCATTTTCGCCACGTTGATAGTAAACCCAGATCCAATCTCGTACACCACCGTAGAACAGGCGATCCATGCAATTTCCCAAAGCTCCAGACAGAATCAATGCCAATACGATGGTGTATAAACTGTTGCGATGGTTGTGAGGCCAGAGAGCCCAGCCAACGATTCCAAGAATAGCCAGACTGCTGATGGTGATGAAAACCGCGTTGGCAGTCAGTCCCCATTGATTGCCCAGGCTGAAGAGTGCTCCTTTATTCAAGGGAGAGTTTTTCAAAAGGCTGAACACTGGAGGGATTATGTCTGTCCTGACAATGATGGCGTTTTGCCGTTCCTCATCACTCAAGGTTCCGGAGAAATAATTCTTAGAAGTCCAATCTGCTAGGAAGCCCAGGGCAGCAATGAGGAAGAAGGTGACTAACCATTTAAAGGAGGGGTATGTTTTCACGCTGACGAGTCCTTATCCAGTCATTCTGAAGAAAGAGGCTATTGCCATAGGGAGGTATGACGTATTCTGGAAGGGCTGGCAAGCTCATTATACCCAATCAAGTATTCAGAAGTTCCTGGCTATCATACCTTGCCACCAGCAACAGGAACACTGACAATGATAACCTATCGGGCGTTTAGCACAGCGGTAGTGCACCTCGCTTACACCGAGGGGGTCACAGGTTCGAATCCTGTAGCGCCCACTCTTTACCAGTGGCCTGAAACTTCATAAAGTATCAAGCCAATTCCATTTGCATCAATTGCCAGGAAACCGTTATGGGTAAGCGTGGAGATCGATTTCGTCTGCGTGCTGTCAAGCAGAAAGAAGCCAAGGCAATCAATGGCCCCCGCAAAGCTGCAGAACGTGTACGTCGCGAAAAGCGGATGATGACCATTTTGAATGCAGCCAAACCACCCTATTCCAAAGTGGTACGCAACTGGTTATCCAATCTGCTGGGTAAACCTGAAATGCATATTACCGATGCTGATGTGAAGGCAGTTCTTGCCAAGAAGTAGTATCAGCCATTGAGTAGATTGAGCCTGGAGTATCCAGGCTCTTTTTATTTGTCATTATTCATTGATGACGGATGTTGTCGCCGTCGTTGCATCAACTTCTTCCTCGATCAGTTGATGGGCAGGTTGCGTAACTGCACGCAGCCTCCTGTCGTCGCTGAGCGACCAGACGACAACGGCAATGGCAGCAGCTGAAGCCAGTATTCCTCCAAGAAGTGCATTGACTCCGAAGAGAACAAACAACTGCGTTCCGATCCAGGGCATGATTAATCCACGAATGCCGTTGAGCCAGAAATGGATGCCGTTGTACATGGGAACATCAGCTGCAGAGGGCGCAAACTGGACCGAGGCCAGTGCCCAGGTTACCTGCCCGCCACCTTCAGCAACACCACGCAGTACGCTGGCAACGATGATCAAGTGTGGCACAGACCAGACGATACCGGCAAAGTAAAAGAGAAGGTAAATCGTCATGACTGATGCAATAAAGAAACGTGCCTGTTCGATGCCCATCTGATCCATGAGCCGACCCCAGATCGGGGAGGTAACAGCCAGAAAGGTTTGTGGCACAACTGCAAGCCAGAGTGCTAATTCCAGCGAGGAAAACCCCAGATCCTCCTTGCACATCACCAGCACCAGATGGACAGACAGGAAGAAAGCTGAGCCAGATAGGAAATATCCAAGTTGAAATCGTCGATAAGCGTGGTCATTTTTTAGAATCTGTTTGACTGCCCGGTAAGCGCTTCCAAGAGTACTGACTGATTCCTGTACGGCTTGAGGTGGTTTCACTTTAGCATAGGCCAGGCATGCAACGAATCCGAATAATGCAGCCAGTGGACACAACCAGCGGTAATTCTCTGCACTGTATCCCCGTTCTTCATCGACGAGATAGCCGATAGCAATGACCACCAGCACCATGGAAATGAAATTCCAGAACACCAGCCAGCCTAATACACGGCCACGCATGGTGCGCGGATACGTGGCATGATACAGGCTCGATTGCCCCATTCTCATGGCTGAAAATGCCAACTGGCTGATGGCGATAAATAGTGTGAACCAGTCGGCGGCGGTTCCGCAGGGCAAATACTCCACCAATGGCGTTAAGAGTAATGGAACGTTGGCCCAGATAGCCATGCGGAGAACCAGTTTCTGCATGCCCCATCGTGCGCCCAGTCGAGCCCAGAGCGGGCCGATGAATGCGCCGCATGGGAATGCACAGGTCATGATGGTGATATGCCACTGGTTGGCATGCAGGCTCTTGAGTGCAATGACATGGGCGGCGTAAAGGATGGTGCCCATGAATACGCCATTGAGCGCATTGAAAATGCACTCCATGCGTAAGTTGTACTTTAATCGTTGCAGTGACGATTCAGAACTTTGGTCTGCAACCGGTGCGTCATGAGCTGCCATACGATTTGTTGTATTACAACACCTGACTCGTAGCGTTACATTCAGATGGTGGACTCGTTTCGAAGACACCAGCCTTCATAGAAGCTTCAACCAGTGCTACTTGGTTTTTCGCTGGTGCACGTATATCATGATACCAAGGTAAGCCATAGTGGGACTCGCTTACCGATGTGACAAGGAAGCACTCACCATGATAGCGGGATGCTGTAATGGTGCTGACAGGAGCAATCATGCTCTCGCTGTCATCCAGTCAGGCTCGCCCCGCGACATTGCTCAAGAATGTCAGTGGCCTTAGTCCCGAACGATCTATCAACTATGAAGACTTGATAGTAGCTCCTGCTACGCCGCAAGGGCAGGGTGCCCGGGCCATTCTTCGCCTCACGGGGAATCACGCCTGGTCTGTTGTCCGTTCGCTGCTGCATCCCAAGGAAGATATCTCAGCGGAAATGGTGCAGGGCAGATTTCCGTCGCAACTCAGGCTGCCTGATTTCTTCAGCCCTTTGCCAGTGCAGATTCAAGCCTGGCAAGGCCCTTGGACTTACACCGGGCAGGATCTGGTGGAACTGCACCTGGTCAGCAGCCCACCGCTGGTACAGGCGCTGCTGGATCATCTGCTTGAAATGGGAGCCAGGCTGGCTGAGCCCGGAGAGTTTACGCTGCGAGCCTTCCTTGCTGGTAAGCTCGATTTAACACAGGTAGAAGCGGTCCATGCACTTTCGACTTCAAGTGATTCGCAGGAACTGCGAACAGCCTTGACTCAACTGGCTGGTGGCTTGTCCCGGCCTCTGGATGCTCTGCGTGAAGAAATTCTGTTATTGCTGGCGGAAGTGGAAGCTGGCTTGGACTTTGCCGATGAAGACCTCTCCCTGATTGATAACGATTCATTGCTGTGGCGAGTGGACGCCTGCAGGTCTGCCCTGATGGATGTTCAGGATCGTCTGCGTGAACAGGGCAAATCTTCAGCCGTGTTTCGAGTAGTACTTGCGGGAATGCCCAATGCAGGCAAGAGCAGCCTGTTCAATACTCTGGTTGGACAGAACAGTGCATTAGTCAGTGCTCAACCTGGCACTACACGCGATTACCTGACCCGAACTTTGCAGGTGCAGGGCGTTAGCCTGGAACTGATTGATACAGCAGGTAGTGAACAGGCCACCGGCACTATTGAACAGCAAGCGCAGGCTCTGCGACACGAACAAATGCATTCTGCTTCGCTTCTGCTCTATTGTTTTGATTCAACCAAAGGCCTTGATGATTCGGAGCACCGATTGATACAACAATGGCCTAATGATAAGTTGCTTCTGGTTGCCACCAAAAGTGATCTACCTGGTGAGCCTGCAATATCACAAGCGATACAAACCAGCACGGTAACGGGAGCTGGGATAGCAACTTTGCGTCTCAAACTGGCAGAGCATGCCAGACTATGCATGATGCCTGCACTGATTTCTCCCAGTCTCCATCGTTGCCAGAAGCATCTGGAATCAAGTATCAAGAGTCTGGTGCAAGCCGGCGAACTGCTGCATGAGCATCAACATATGGAACTGGTCGCTGCAGAATTACGGACTGCACTGGATCAGATTGGGTGCATGGTAGGCGCGGTATATACCGAAGACCTGCTCGGAAGAATCTTCAGTCAGTTCTGTATAGGCAAGTAGATCATCGCTGCTTGATGCGAATCGAAAGACGCGACGAATCTGTGGCATCCTGAATCTGATTTTCCAGATATGCTTTTGATGGCTTGGCTGTGAATTCTCCAGCTTCCTGGCATACCAGATCAAGAACGACCCTGAATGACTGTTCTGTTGCCAATTCAGGGATTTCCAACTTCAGCTCAGATCCTTTCATGTTCCAGCGAACGGGCTCAGCAGTGCCTGTTGGCTTGCTTGCTTTGATGGCTGCATTGATCTGTTTCAAGTTTTCCGGCAATCTAAGCCCAGCTGGGAGGTTGATTTTTACGATAATATTCGGCTGTAAACGCGAAGTGGTGTTTTGTAACTGGCATTCGAGTTGAACAACGTCATTGATTCGAGCTTCCGGCTGGCGGATTCTGGTTTCCAGAGTCAAAGGTTTCGCTTTGCTGCTGGTAGCTTTGACGGAAATGTCAATTGTTGAGGCACCCAGGCGACCTGCACCATCAAATCCGAATACATCGAATCGATAAACACCTTCGTTCTCAGGCAAGTGAACAGGTAGTTCAATTCTTCCCTGCGGGGGAATCATCTGGAAAGGTTTCCAGAACACGGTTTGCGTCCAGGAGGCAAGTCGTTTTCTTGTCAGGCTTTCCTGGCCCCAGGCGTATTCGCGAACAAAAAAGTTGGCAGCTTTTGCTTCATTATTCTGAGTGTCAACAAAGTCCTGAGCTTCATTTTTCTTGTCAGAGGTATTGGCACTTTTCTCTTTTCTGCTGGGAGGAGGAACAGTTTTATCCTGCTTGAATCCGCCGATTCCACCAGGAACTATGTCTCGGTTGGCACGTAAATTCTCAGCGAGTGAGTCCTTGGCATTCGCGTTTCCAGGTTCGATGGAAAGCTTGCCTGTTGCCCCTTTTTCGAGTGACAAATGGTTGTCGATTGCAGAAGGCAGTTTCTTGTTCTGCCTGGTGATTTGCACCTTTCCAGGGGCCTGCGGCGGGGCTGTGTCCTTATTCGCAGACCGCATCGAGCTTAATTGAGGAGAGGGAAGATTATCGGTCTTCATTGCCATTGCCTTTTCCAATTCCTTGCCAGGAACAGCAGCAGGCGGCATGGCAACCGATGGTGCCTGCCTGCGTTCAGCCTGTTTTTCGCCAGGACCGGCATCGAGAACAGCGTTACCTGATGGTTTTGCTGCACTAACTGCATTGGATGGATTCACCAGTGTAACTGTATTTTCCCCGCTTCTATCTCCTGCTCCTGTAGCACCACCTGACGCTGTACGAAGCTTGGCAGCCTGTAATACTTCTGTTAATTCCGATCCAGCAGGTGCAGGAGCGGTCGCTTCTCGGAGTTCATTCGACTTGCCAAGTTCAATAGTTTTGATTTGAACAGGCTCGGCATGATAATTCCAGAGCAACGCTGTGCCTGCAAATCCCAATACGCTTAAACCACCCAACGTCAGAATAAGATGCCACGGCATAAAGGATCGCTTGATGTAGACAGCGGCAAGACCAGCAAGGCTGGTAATGCCCAGTAGTCCTGCACTCAGAATGTGGAACCACGTTGAGAATTGACTCCATTCCTGTTCACGCAGGTACTTCTGCTGCTCAGCTTTCTTGATGGATAATTCCTGATCCTGAAGTGTTTGTTTGTTCAACAACGTCTGAACATCAAGATCTTTCTTGAGGGAAGATAATCGCTCTTGTGCTGCAGCTAGATCCTTGGACAGGCTCGATTCCTGAACACTGGCTCTTGTCCGTAACTTCACCTGGTCAAGCATTTCCTGCCGATTGTCAAAATAATGAATTGGCAGCCTGTTGAAGTTGTTGATTCTGGCAGCCAGTTCCGGTGCGTTGACTTCTTTGAATCGTCTCCAGCCTTGCACTCCTAAAAGCAGGTCTAAAGCCTGCGATGCACGGGGATGCTGGCTGAGGAAGAAGTCTGCATGTTCCAGTTCCTCAGGCTGACGAACTTCCTGAGCCAGAAGGAAATGAGCTGGCAGGCTTCGCTGCGTCGATGTATCAGCCAACTGCAGCAGCGATTGATTGACGCCAGCAATTGTGACAAAGGCAGGTACAGGTTGTTGAGCTTCGTTTACAGCATCAATTCCGAGCATCAGCGGTTTGCCAGGCTCTTGACGGGTACTCAGCTTCAGGCCGAGATTCTTATCTGGTTGCCTGTAAACGAGGCGTTCTGCCAATGGAATCAGCTGAGGAGGTTCAGTTACTGATGACAACTCAGAAATAGTAACGCGGTATACTCCACCGGGTGCTGAAACAGGATCGATTTGTAACACTTGTTTGGCATCAGCTTCCATTTTGTGCTGATCGAGTGCAATCAACACGCCTCGACAATGCACGGCGACTACCAGTTCACGAGACTTGCCCCGATTGCTTAAATGCAGTTGAAGTGGCGCGTGTGCTGGCAAAACGGATTTTTCAATATGCAGTACAGTTCCTGATGCTTTGGCGGCAGGAAGATTCATGGAGACTGCTTGATTGGCGGGCTTCCTGCTGCGTAGTTTGTACGAATCTTGATTCTTGGGAGTGAATTGAAAACTTCCCATGCCTCGTGAAACTTTGTATTCAGATTCATCGTGAAAGGTACTGAGCGTAGCAACAACCTTATCCTGGCTGTCAAGCAATTCTGCCTCGCTGTCAACTGGTTCACCACGATCATTCTTTACTTCGAAGTAAACAAGATTGGTGGTGCCTGCAATCAGATCACCACCTTCAGGATAGCAATAAACATGCAGCCGATTCGTTTCAATACGGAAAGGCTGTGTCCAGGTATCGGTGCCCATCGAGTTGGTAAATCGGAATGACAGTGTTCCTTGACCCTGAGTTACTTTTTCAGGCAAGGTGAATACGAAACGCACTTTACCGAACGCATCGGTCTTTCCTGTGTTTCGATCAGCAGATTTTTTGCCTTGCAGATTATACTGTTCACCATCAATGGTTATCTGGCTTTCCATGATGGAGTCTTTTAGTGGTTGATTGCCAGTGGTATTGACCTGGCCGGTAACAATCACCTGTTCGCCAGGTGAATAAGAAACCCGATCAAACTGAAATGACTTGTTGTACAGAGGTGGTGCAAAGGAGTTTACCAGGAAGGTGGTAACTTGTGGCGGAAAGCGATCATTCTTTTCAGTCAAGATAAGTTGCGATTCACCAAGAGGCATATTTTCAGGCAGAACGAATGATCCACTGGCAACGCCCTGCAAGGGTTTGCCCTGGAAATCACGAACTAACTGCTGCTGATTCGAATCGAACAACTGAGCAGTCTTGTTCCAAGTTGAAAGCACTTTCTGATCTGGCCCGATGAGTTTTACCAGAAACTGCAACTGTTCCCGACAAGCAGCAAAGTTTGTCTTGTCGAGGGCGACGGCACGGAAGAAGAGTTCCTCGCCTGGTTGATACAACGGCTTATCGAGACACAGATGGGCAGCGTATTCCGCCTTCAGTATCTCCAGCGGGTGCGTGATCTTCTGCAAGCTGTTGAGAGGCTGAGTATCCTGAAGAACTTCGTTGCTGATCACTTTGCCGGCATACTGCTGGTAAGCGAGTGAGGGAACCGAAAAATTCAACTTGTTGGAAGCAGCACTTTGACGATTCTGATATTGATAGTTCTGTGCAGACTGTCCGCTTTCGGTGCCGCGCATGCCAAGTTGAAGTGATGACATTGGGGCTGGCTGGCCGTTGAGAAGATTGTTCAAAACAACCACTGGGGCATCGGTATTGGCTTGAACCGAAGTAGGGACCAATACCTGTTGATAAGCAGTCTTGGCCATTAAATCTTGTTGCGTTTTGCTTTCCAGATTTGCCAGATTCTTGCTGAGTTCCGCAATGTTTTTTTCTTGATCCTTGATTTGCTGTATCAGAAGGAGGCTTTTGTCGGCCACAGGCATGGGTCGGTTGAGTTCATCGAATCGCTCACGAGCCATGGCTAGCGCCTGACCCTTGGTTGCCTGGCCCCACCAATAGACTCCGCCCATACCGACGAGCAACGCAAATACCAGGCTGGCAATGGATACATACCAGGCTGTAGCCTGGGATCGAGTGCGCAGAGTTACTGGTTTTGATATTTCGACTTTTGGTGCTGCAAACTGGATGGCGGTTTCAAAACGACTTGCCTGTGCCAGCATCTTCTGCTGTTGTAGAACCTTCTGGTAAGACTGTTCGCAACTGGCGCACTGAGCCATGTGCTTTTGGATTGCAACAGCCATCTCAGGTCCATCGAGCAGCCCGTAGACGTACTCGAAAAGCCGTTCTTGACAGCCTTGGCACGTCGTCATGATAATCCTCCCGTGCAGTCTTCCAGCACCTTTCGCAATTTAAGCAGTGCAGTTCGCATTTGTGTTTTGACAGTTCCCACTGGCACGTTTCTGATCTCGGCAATTTGTTCGTAAGTTAATTCACCATTCTGCCTGAGCAGAAAAATCTCCTGCTCTTCCTGACGCAGCGTTTTGATGGCATGGCGAAGACGCTCTACCTGTTCATGCTGTTCCATGCGTTCCAGCGATGAGTTGGCAGGAGCGGCGTACATGTCTTCCTCACCCATGGGTTTGGCTTTTCGCCGCCATGCACTGCGTCGCATGTCCGTTGCAGTGTTCATGGCAACACGGAATATGAAAGCTCGCAGATTCTGCACCTGGCCAAGTTCTGCCAGGTTACGCCAACACTTCATGAAGGCTTCCTGGGCGGCATCATGGGCATCTTCCTGGTTGCCCAGAAGATACACCAGGGTTCCTACCAATTCGCCTCGAGCTTCGTTGAAGGCGCGAACCAGTGCATCCCCCATGCTGCATTCCGGCGGCGCCGGATCAGGCGTGGTGGCAGTCTGAACCAACCCCAGATCTGCCTGCATGGCTGATACACTCATATCCGTCTAACAGAAAAGACGACAAACTACTTCGCATAGTTTGATCGAGGATGTAACTATTTGCAAGTCTTGGAGATGAGATAATTGACAGGATTGTTAGAATCCCGGGATTCTTAATACTGGAAAATCTTCTCCTTCTTTGAGGCCGTCATCGAAATAGTTCCAGACAGCCAGGCCATCTTCTGAACTTGGCTCAAGCAGAAAACTAGCCAAATTGCCCAGTGGATGGCTGGTTCGCACCAGAATGGAGCCTGCTGGTATTTTTCTTGTATCTTTTCGAGCAGGTTCCACTTCGAGTGTAACCAGCCGATGTTTCTGATACTCGCTCTGGCTTTTGGTGACTTTGGTGACACGGTAGACTTCAACTGGTAATTCCTTCTCGGTCGAGGTAGTTTCAAAGGCGATGCCATGCCGTTTTAGGTTATCGACAACATTGCCGTAACTGGCCGGAATGCAATAAGCAGCGGGGCGGGCTACTTTGACCGTTGCTTCCACGCCGCCTACATAACTGACGGTATACTCAGCAGGTAAAGTGGTTCGAACCCGTTTGCCATTCTCCTCTTTTTCTGCAAAGCCCAAAACCGTGTAGCGACCAGGCATGGGTATCAGCTTGGCCCGAAGAGCAACCTCTTGAGTGGCTTCTGCTTGCCGTTTGGCTGCTTCTGAAAGTGTTTTTATGATCTCCTGGTGATGAGCAGCAGCGTAATCGACAATGACATTCACAAAATCCTTGCTGGCCAAAACTCGGTCACGGTAGGAAGCATAGGAGTAAGATTCGCTCAAAATGCCGATACGCTGGCGGAGAGCACAATACTGTACGCTGAAGCGAGGTTGATGGCCGTAGGTTTCCCAAACGGTTTTGTCTCGATTGAAGTTGCCATAGAAGAAGCCTTTCCATCCACCTTTTTTGTCGAGCCTTTCGTTCAGTTCGGGAATCATCTTCTCGTTGGCCAGCTTGATGATGGCTGCATCACATGCAGGATGCTTGCTGGTATCATGCGTGATCGTATGCCGGTGTTGGGAACCGTTCGTAGTATGCAAATCAATAATGATGTGGGGATTCCAGGTATCGAACAGCTTTACCAGACTGCTGATTTCGGGTGAATCGAGCTTGACGAAATCACGATTGAGATCGAGTCCATTGGCGTTAGCTCGGATACCCATTCCTTGAGCAGGGCCCTGCTGGCCGGGTCGATTGGTCAACTTGAATCGGTCGTTGCCATCAGCGTTCAGGTTGGGGTAAACGAGGAAGATGACGTTTTTCAAAGCTGGATGATGTTCTGCCAGGCCAATTTCCCGGGCCAGCATCAGTACGCCTTCTTTGCCATCGCATTCTCCAGCATGAATGTTGGCGAATGCCATCACGATGACCTTCCCCGATTTCACTGCTACTTCTGGAGAGGAAAGGGGTGGGTCGGCAATCACCAGCAAAGGCAACTTTTTGCCTTCTACCGTGGTGCCTGAATCGACCAGCAACTTGATGTTGGGTGAAGCTTTTGCAAGCCGTTCGCATAAACCAATAACTTCATCGTGCTTGGAGGTGGCTTCGAAATTGGAAGATTCGGCAACGGTCAGCAGTTCCCTTGGAATATCGATTGCTGAAGCGAACGAGCCGATAAACACAAACGAGATGAGAAGCGAATAAACCTTCATGTGTGAGGCCTTGTGCATAAGTTGATTACTTGGCTTTTGTACGAAGTTCCAGAGTGGCTCTCCAGTGATAAGATGAACTCGCCCCGTTCACAGTCACGGAAGATGAAACAGCATGATGAAGACGAATTCAACATTATTAATCCTCGACCTGGATGGTACTATCGTCAACAGTCTGGACTTTATCATCAAGTGCTTTCAGGATGCGGTTGCCCCATTGTTAAAACAGATGCCAACAGGCAAGTCTATAGTTGCATCGTTTGGGCCGAGTGAAAATGAGTGCATTGCCAGAGTTCTGAGAGCATCTGAAAAGGAGAATACGACACTCAATCCAATTGCTGAGCAGGATATAGAGTCTGCAGCGAAACGATTCCACTCCCAGTATCGGCAAGGAGTTGAAAACGGAGCCGTTCATCTGTTTAAGGGGATGAAAGAAGTCATGGAAGATGCTCAACAGCGTGATTGGCCAATGGCTATCTTTACCGGAAAGGGTAGGGCATCAGCCATCGAGACATTGGAGCAGTTCGATCTGCTCAATGCATTTGGCATCATTACGACCAGCGAAGATGTGCCCGCTAGTAAGCCTGCGCCAGATGGAATCATTCAAACCATGAAGCAAATGAATGCTCAGCCATCGCAAACGATCATGGTGGGAGATCATCCTGCAGATATCCAGGCAGCCCACTGTGCCGGCGTAACGAGCATTGCCGCACTGTGGGGAGCATTTGATAAAAGCGCTACGCTTGCAGCCAGGCCGGATCACGCCTTGGAAACGCCAAACGACTTGCGTTTGTTTCTGCAACAGTGGAAGATGGGCTGAATCATCAGGAGAGAATCATGCCTGATACGTTCATGGCAGTGTTTAAGGTCGATGTCACCTGTCCGCTGGAACATCCGTTATGTGGTGGCTGGATCAAACCAGCCAGCAAAATTGGCACACCGCTTTACTGCATCGGTTGTGTGCTGCAAGGCCCCGAAGCGCCGGTGGTATTGGCCTGTCTCGATTGGACAGGAGTATTGAACCAGGCACATGTCGATTTTACGAAGGTAATTGCCAAGGCTGCTCACACCACTCCGGAGCGGGTTGCATTGCACTGTGTCCATCAGCACAATGCTCCATTTGTCGATACCGTGGCCCAGCAATGGGTCGCTGAGCAGAAAAACCTGCCAGCGAGTGTCGATGTCAAATGGTTCGAACAGATTCAGCAAAAGGTTGCCAAGACAATCGAAGAAAGTTTGACCAGACTGCAGAAGGTGACTCACATTCAGCATGGCAGCGCCAAAGTGACAAAAGTAGCGAGCAACCGTCGGCTCATTGGACCGGATGGAAAGATCAGTGGCTGGCGTGCGAGTTCCTGCAAGGATGAAAAGTTACGCGATGCACCGGAGGGAGAGATTGACCCCTGGCTGCGAACTGTCAGCTTCTGGAACGAAGATTCCAAGCTGATTTCGATTCATTATTATGCCGTCCATCCGATGAGCTACTATGGCGATGGCGTGGTGAATGCAGACTTTGTCGGGCTGGCACGGGAAAAATGTGCTGAAGATGAAGGGGTGCCACACCTCTATTTCACGGGTTGTTCAGGAAATATTGCAGCTGGCAAGTACAACGATGGCCAGCCTGAGCGACGAGCAGAACTGGCAGAGCGCATACACAAAACCATGGTCGAATCAGATCATGAGCTGAATCGTGAAGTGTTGACTCACTGGGAATGGCGAAGCAAACCGGTTCATTTGCCGCCTCGTGCTGACTTGAACGAAGCGGACATTCGCAAGGTGATCGAGAATGCTAAGGAATCAAACGCCAACCGTATCCGTGCTGCGATGCAGTTGTCCTATCTGAAACAACACCAGGCACGGGTTCCGATTTTTCTGAACGGAATGCTGATCAATCGGCACATTCGGTTGATTCATCTGCCTGGCGAGTGCTTTATCGAGTACCAGATTTATGCAAGGTATCAACTCGCGGAAGCGATCATCTGCTGTGCAGCCTACGGTGATGGTGGGCCTTGGTATATTCCCACTGCAGCAGCATATCCACAGGGTGGATATGAAGTGACTGCAAGCTGGGTATCGCCTGAAAGTGAAGTGATACTGCAGGAAGGGATTAAGCATTTTTTGAGGAGGTGATGTTTCTTCAATCGAAGATAGCTATCTACCTGTCACTGTTTCACGATTACGTGAAGCAGTTACACGGCACATAGCTGATGGATAGCAATGCCACCCAGCCTATGGGCGGTGGCCAGTTGCCGCACGTCCACAGCCGGGAGGAAGAAGGCTTCTACGTTCTCGAAGACGAGATCACCGTCAACGGCGAGCGAGTCGTCGCCACTGCGAGGACGTTCGCCAGCATGCCGGTCGGGACGCTGC
This sequence comes from Planctomycetia bacterium, assembly GCA_016795155.1. Taxonomy (NCBI): domain Bacteria; kingdom Pseudomonadati; phylum Planctomycetota; class Planctomycetia; species Planctomycetia bacterium. The sequence continues at coordinate 63,857 of JAEUIE010000005.1, forward strand.
ACAGCTTCAGTAACGAGAGCGACAGCCCGGCCAAGATCCTGATTTCGGTTGTCCCTGCCGGCCTGAAACACATTTTCTTCGAGGTCGGGGTACCGCTGGCCGAGGGAGCGACGACTGCCTTACCGTCAACGCATGATGATATCGAGCAGTTGCGGGCGGTTGCCCCGAGCTACGGGGGCCAGATCAGAGTGCCGGGACACACCTGAGCCGGAACGCCCTCTACGGCCTTTAATGAGGAACGGCATTTTTCTGTCGGGCGTGGATCGCCCGCAACTCCCGCTGGTGCCGAACCGCCCAGTCCGCCAGTGCCCCGATGGGCTGGAGAATACTCTTGCCCACCGCCGTCAGCCGGTATTCTGTCTTCGGCGGCACGACGGCGTACACCTTCCGACTCACCAGCCCGCCCCGTTCGAGGTTGCGGAGCGTCTGGGTCAGCATCTTCTTGCTCACGCCGGGGATCTGCCGCTGGAGGTCACTATACCGCTTCACCCCATCCCCGATGACGAACAGTACGCTCGAAGTCCAGCGGTCGCCCACCAGATCGAACATCATCCACAGCGGACAATCTTCATCGAGAACACAGAGTGGGGTGTGCTCTTCATCGGGCATCGCTCAGTCTCCAAATGATATCTAGGGCACCAAAAGGTGCCTACTTGATCAATATAATCCTACGGCTAGGATGTGCTTAGTGGAAGGGCCATCGCCCGTCGTCCGACAGAAATCCGGGGAAAGGTAATGTCAACTGAAGCGTTCACCGCAGAAAACTCGGCCTTGCTGCTGATCGACCACCAGACCGGCACGATGAAGCTCATCAAGAACCTGCCGCTGGAGGTGGCGAAGCGGAACACCTTAGCCCTTGCGAAGACGGCCAAGATACTCAAGATTCCGGTCGTGCTTACGAGTTCACAGGAGGAGAACTTGCAAGGCCCGCTCCTGCCGGAACTAGCGGACTTGCTGCCCGAAGCGTTCGCCTCACGGGTCCGGCGGGCCGGGATCGTCAACGCATGGGCCGACCCGAACTTCAAGGCGGCGGTCGAGCGGACGGGCCGCAAGCACCTCATCATGGCCGGGGTGACGACCGACGTGTGCCTGCTGGCTGGGGCCGGGATGCTGACCGGGGCGACCGTCGCCCCGTCGCCGGTCGGTGCCGACGAGCCGAAGCCGAAAACCTCGAAGCCGAAGGTCGTAGCGGACGGCGAAGGCGAAAAGGTGTGGGCGTTGGGGGTCAAGGTGACGGTCAAGGTAAAAGCCGAGGACACCGGCGGGGCGTACTCGGTCTTCGAGGACGTGATTCCGCCCGGTGGCGGCCCGCCGCCGCACACTCATTCCAAGGAAGACGAGACGATCTACGTCGTGGAGGGCGAACTGGTGGCTTTCCTCGACGGCAAGAAGTACGAAGTAAAGGCCGGGGCGTGGGTTCACATGCCTCGGGGAGTTGAGCACTACTTCAAGAACGTCAGCGACAAGCCGACGAGAATGATCCTGACCTACACGCCTGGTGGCTTCGAGAAGTGGTTTCTGGAGGTGGGGACGCCGGTGAAGGATGGCGACTCGGGACCGCCGCTTTCCACCGCGGAGGACATCAAGAAGGCGGTTAATTCGGCAGCAAAGTACGGCGTCGAGTTCCGCAAGAAATAAACGTTTTGTGAGGGTTGAGTGGTACTGCTTTAGGTACTATGTCCGGTCCGAACAGTACTACACAAGCAGTGCCATGGCGCAAAGTTGTTGGATAGGCAGTGCCACCCGGACAGTTTCGCATCAAAACGAAGATAGCCGACCACGCACATGGTCGGCTATCTCGGGGAACAAGGAGGCAGTCTTGGGGGAGAGACTGCTGACAGGACTAATGAAGCGTTAGAGGGGGAGCTAACCTTCGTTCCTGCCTTGGGTGCCACTTGCTTTCGGGTTGTGCATCGTGTTGCAATGTTCTCATCGGCACTTGATTCCTGTCGCAGTGTAACAACTCATCAAATATTTGAATGTGTACCGTCAATGGGCTGTCTCATCGGCATGGTCGATACGGTTGGTCTACCCGGATAACTTGAACATGGCTTTTTGATGCTTTTCCTGTGTTTCGTTGCTAGATTAGAGGAATAGTGGATGGAGTGACGTAACAAACGTTCTTTTGCCAACAGGCAGCGACATGGCTTCAGAGAGCGATAAAATCCTGGTGCAGGACATCCGAAAAGGCGATGCGGAAGCCTGGCAACGACTGATTGATCGATACGAAGGTCGATTGCTGGCATTTGCCAGGCGCAGACTCAGTGATCGTTCGCAGGCTGAGGATATAGTTCAGGAAACGTTTGTGGGATTCTTGAACAGTTTGCCCAATTTTGATGAACAACGCGATTTGCAGACTTATCTCTTTACGATTGCTGCGCACAAATTAACAGATTACCTGCGAAAGCTGGGCAGGCATCCGCTGCAACATATCCCGGATGGGCAGGAATTCTTTGAAGGAAAGACCGATCATCGTCCTCGTGTTTCCAGCATGGCACGTAGCAGGGAGCGAGTGGCTCTTGAGGAGATTGCGTTAACCGAAGCATTGAATGAAATGCTTCTCGATTGGCGCAAGCAGGGAGATTTCTTGAGGATAAAAGTGCTGGAACTGCTTTTTGTTGCAGGCTGGAGCAATAAAGACGTTGCAGAATTCCTGGACATCAAAGACCAGCAGGTTGCCAACATTCGCTTCGCTGCAGTGAGAAAAATTACCGAAAAGATTCAAGAAGCCGGTCTGCCCATCGAAGTGTTCCCCGGATTGAAGCAAGAGCAGGAACAGGTGTAATCATGGCAAACCAATCAGTGCAGAAAATAACTCTGGAAGATTTGCATGGTTTCCTTGATGAAGCATTGTCCGAGGAAATGTCATCCAAAGTGGAAAAGGCCCTTCGCGAATCGATGCCGTTACGCAATGCGCTCATGCGTTTGATGGAAGACCGTGAACGGGGTGAACACAGCCTGGGCGCCATCTGGCGACGACAGAGGCTTACCTGTCCGACACGGGAAGACTTGGGCAATCTGGTGATGGGTATTCTGGACAGCGATTACACCGACTACATCCACTTTCACATCAAAAGCATTGGCTGTGGATATTGCCAATCCAATCTTGCTGATCTGCAGGAACTGAGCAAGGAATCCAAAACGCACGTGAAACTGCGCAGGCAGAAGATGTTTGCATCGAGTGCTGGTTTGCTGCCTGGCAAAAAGCGATAGATCGTGCGCAAGAATAAACCCTCGTCACCCTGACGAGGGTTTTGTTGATGCAGGGTTTTTCTATTCAACAATCTGATTGATTTTCACAGCAGTATAGTGCTGACGATGGCCTTTGTTGCGGCGATAGCGTTTGCGGCGTTTGAACTTGACCACGCGAAGTTTCTCAGAAGTATGGTCGATGATTTCCCCAACGATCTTGGCGCCGGTCACATAAGGACGGCCAATCTTGGTGCCTGCATTGCTTTGTACCAGCAGGACATGGTCAAAAATCACTTCTTGTCCCGGTTCAGCACCATCGCGGAAATCGACTTGAACCATTTCGCCTTCGCTGACCCGGTATTGGTGAGAACCGTTCTCAAACACAGCGTACATTGCAGAATCTCAAAGGTAAAAACAGGCAAAAACCAGAAAGAATAATTTACTATTAAGCTTGAGATTGGCTAGGGGAAGCATGGATTAGTCTGCCAAAAGCCTCACCTACAGGCTGTTTTTGATGCATTTCAGCAGCAAAGTTGCCACATCTATGCCTGTGGCCTGTGTAAAGCCTTTCCATCCTGGAACGCCGTTGATTTCGAGCAGATAACTCGAATGAGTGCATTGGAAATGCAGAATATCCACTCCCGCAATAATGGTTCCGACACACGAAGTGGCTTGCAGTGCAAGAGATTCATCTTCCGGGGATAAAGTTACAACATCTGGTTTGGCTCCGCGTGCTAGGTTAGTCCGCCAATCATATGCATGGCTTCGCCTGATAGCACCTAGAATCTGTCCATCGAGTACCAGAACACGCAGATCGTAGCCGCCATGCTCTATGTACTGTTGGAGGTACATGACAGCACCCATTTGATGAAGCATGGAGAAAGCCCGCCAGGCTGCATCTTCATCAGTGACTCGAAAGATGCCTTTGCCCTCGGAGCCGAACAGGGGCTTGATGACAATATCTTTTCCTAACTCCTGAAATGCCTTCATGGCTGAATCGATGGTTTGACAGCAGATGGTCTTCGGCACTGGCAGCCCAGCAGACTGCAGTCGGGCCGTGGTTGCGTATTTATCGATGCAGGCTTCAAACGAGGCAGGGGAGTTGATGATTCGCTGGCCAGATCGTTTAGCGTGGTAAAGCAGTGACAGGCGAAACAGCGTCTGTTCAAAACTGCCAGCAGGGAAACTGCGGATGAGCAAAGCATCATAGCTGTGCAAGTTATCATTCGAACCAAGCTGGCTGATATCAAGCCAGGTTGCCTTGATGTCGAGTTCAGCTGCAGCACGTAATAAATCCTGCACATGCCAGCCGGGTTGTCCAGATAAAATGCCAATGCGCATGGGCAACGTGATTCCTACAGGAAACGGCGAACAGAATAGGGGGCTGGATCGACATGTGGCTGTTCCTGGAGGATCATCTCCGTGACCAGTTTGCCTGTACCTGTAGCCAGGCTGAGGCCGAGCATGCTGTGGCCTGTTGCTAGGATGACATTCTGAAAGGCAGGCAGCGGACCGATGATGGGCACGCTATCGTATGTCATTGGTCTCCAGCCCCACCATTGTTCCAGAACGGTTTCACCCGTGGGGTTCTGCAGGTAATGACTGGCACCTTGTCGTAACAGTTCCACTCGGCGTGGATTCATGCTGGCATCATAGCCTGCAAATTCCATGATGGAGCCTAGACGTAAGCCATCACTGAAGGGTGTTACTGCTACGCGATGTTCTTCAAAGATCAATGGAATTTCCGGGCAGATGGCAGGGCGAGACATGGTCAAGGAATATCCTTTACCCGGCTGAATGGGAACTTTGCACTGGAGCATTTCATTAAGCATTGGTGTCCAGGCCCCGGTAGCGACTACAACATGTGTTCCCTCAAGTTCACCATGATCTGTCTTGACCCCACGGACGGTGTTCCCCTCAGAGAGCAAGCCGGTCAACTTGCGGTGTTCAAGAACGTCCACCTTATTTTGCAGCAGCCAATGCTTCCAGGCTTGCATGAGCTTGTCTGGCCTGAGGTGTGCATCATTTTCGTAATGCCAGCCGCCGGCTAAGCCTGGCTTCAGCGCAGGTTCCAGTCGCTGAACTTCATCGCCATCGTAGCGCTTTGCTGAAACATGGAATTCTTTGCTCAGCAGATCATTGATTTCCTCGTAGTGTTCATGTGCTTTTTTGGTCTGAAATGCAAAAAGAATGCCTTTGGTCTGCCAGTTGGCGTCAAATGTTTCCTGTGCAAATAGGTCGGCATAGAGTTTTCTGGACGATTGCAGCAATGCGTGGATGGCTGTTGCAGACTTCATCATCTGCTTGGCATTGCACCGTCTGGCAAACTGTAGCAGCCAGCCCCAAAGGGCAAAGTTGACAGCTGGGCGAACGCTGAATGGCGAATCCGGGGCGAGCATGGCTTTCATAGTCGATTTGACTGCCCCCGGTACTGCCAGCGGCAAAACATGGCTGGGGCAGACGTAGCCGCAATTGCCGTGTGAGGCGCCGCAAGCAAAGGTGCCCTGGTCGATCAGGGTGACTTTACAGCCTGCTTTGGTCAAAAAATAGGCAGTGGTTGCCCCTATGACACCACTACCAATAATGAGAATATGCATCATAGTATTGTATGTAATGAGCTGAAAATTCAGGGGATTTGTCTCACGCAAGAAATATCGCCAAATTGCTTGACGAAGTCACTAATGCCCCTAAATTGATAGTCGAAACAAAACTCTGAACGAGATATTCTCGCAGGGCGAGTGGAACTCACTCGCCCTCTGATTTTCGATGGATTTTGCACATGAAATGCTATCTGGCCAAGCCAGCCGACTTGAACAAGAAATGGCATCACATCAATGCCGAGAACCAGGTTGTTGGTCGCCTGGCAGTTAAAATTGCCCGCATACTTTGTGGCAAGCACCGTCCAGAATACACGCCGCATGTCGATACAGGCGATTTTGTCGTGGTGACGAACTGCGAAAAAGTCGTGCTGACTGGCAATAAGTTGGATCAGAAGGTCTACCAGCACTTCACCGGCTATCCCGGTGGTCGCAAGGTACGACCTGTACGCGAAATCCTTGAGAAGAAGCCAGAACTGGTGCTTCGCGAAGCAGTGAGACGCATGCTTCCCAAGACCAATCTGGCTAGAAACATGCTAACCAAACTGAAAATATACTCAGGTCCCAAGCATCCGCATCAGGCGCAGGAACCTGTTGATCTTAAACCCGAAGCAACCTGGTAACTCCAGGAATTTTGAAGGATCTGGATTAGTATGGCGACGATTCCCAATAACTTCGTCTGGTCGACAGGTCGACGCAAAACATCGGTAGCCCGTGTCCGCATCACCGATGGTAAAGGCAAATTCACGGTCAATGATCGTGCTATCGATGATTTCTTCCGTATTCCCAAAGACCGCAGCCGTGCTGAACTGCCACTGCGTGTTGCTGAAATGTTTAAAAAGCTCGACGTTCACTGCAATGTACACGGTGGTGGAACTACCGGACAGGCAGGAGCGATTGCACAGGGTCTGGCTCGTGCCATTACCAAGATGAAGAAACCAACCGAAGGTGATGCTGAGGCAACACCTCCGGCTGAAGGTGAAGCATCACCTGAAAAATTGCCAGTGAGCCGAAGGCTCCGCAAAGCTGGCCTCTTGACCCGCGATGCCCGTATGAAGGAACGTAAGAAGTATGGCCGCAAGGGTGCTCGCCGCAGCTTCCAGTTCTCCAAGCGATAAGCCACCACCATTGGATTTGCACCTTACAGCCACGAGTAACACTCGTGGCTGTTGCTTTTCGACTCACATTAACCGACTCCTGAATAATCAGCTGTATTCCATAGTCTGACAGAAGAAGTTCAAGAAGTGTAACGAAACATGTCATTGCCGAAAGTAGCTATCGTTGGTCGCCCGAATGTGGGCAAATCCTCGCTGTTTAACTGGCTTGCGGGCATCAGAATCAGCATCGTGGAGCCTACGCCCGGCGTTACCCGCGACCGCTTGTGTACGCCCATTGAACTCGATGAGAACTGTTGGGTGGAACTGATCGATACAGGTGGCATGGGGGTAATAGATCGTGATAACCTGACCGAAGATGTCGAAAAGCAGATTGCAGTAGCCATCCGGGAAGCTGCCATCATCTTGTTTGTGACAGATGCAAGGGATGGCATCATGCCGCTGGATGAACTGGTTGCCAAGAAACTGCGGCTTGTGAATAAGCCGGTATTGATGGTTGTCAACAAATGCGATGTGGACAAGTACGAAAGCAACGCACAGGAATTCAGAAGTTTTGGTTACGAACCATTCATCATGGTCAGTGCACACCAGGGCAGGGGAAGGTCAGACCTGCTTGAAGCCATCAAGGAAGCGTTGCCCAAAGATTGGGATGACCTGGCGGCGCCTACTGAAGCAGAACTGAAAATAGCTATCGTTGGTCGCAGGAATGTTGGCAAAAGCACGTTTATCAATGCGCTGGCCAATGAAGAGCGGGTTATTGTCAGTGAAGTCGCTGGTACCACACGCGACAGTATTGATGTCCGTTTTGAACGTGATGGCAAATCGTTTGTCGCCATTGATACCGCGGGCGTTCGCCGGAAATCAAGCGTGGCAGACAGCATTGAATTCTACAGCCTGGCACGCGCGGAGCGGTCCATTCGCCGTGCTGATGTGGTACTCTTGTTCTTCGATGCTGAAAACACTACCAGCGTGGTAGACAAGCAACTGGTGGCTTACATTGCTGAGAATCACAAGCCTGCCATCTTTGTGGTTAACAAATGGGACCTTCTCAAGAAGCAGGGTAAGCTCACAGGTGAGTGGGGAGAATATCTGCGTAAGACATTCCCGGCACTGGAACATGTGCCGATTGCTTTTACCACAGCGATGCACCAGAAGAATGTGCAGATGGTGCTGAACCTGGCCCAATCATTATTCAAGCAGGCACAAACACGTGTCAGCACAGCGAAACTAAATGACGTGTTGCGACGGGCCATCGAACGCAGACCACCCTCCATGCGGCACGGCAAGATTCCAAAATTGTATTACGCGACGCAGACAGATATCTGTCCGCCAACGATAATTTTGTTCACCAATGTACATGATGTGTTTGCTGAGCCTTATCAGCGGTATCTACTCAAATGCATGCGTGATGAATTGCCGTTCACCGAGGTTCCCATCCGATTTATGTGGCGAGTGAAAGGCGATAATGCACTCCCCGATGTCAGTGAGGACCTTCCCGCCAAGCCTCGCCGAATTCACAGTCCTCCACAAAAGAAGGTTAAAGCCCCCAATAAGGTGCGTTCATTGAAGAAACTGGAAACCGAGGAGGAAATGAAGAAAAAGGCGGTTAGGCGATCCAGTAAGCCTGCTAAATGGAAACAGGAAGAAAAGCGAGAAGACATTTGGCGTGATATTTAACGATTGCAGACAGCCAGCAACTTCCCTCTTGCACTTTGTCTCTATTTTCGCTATTTCCCTCAAACTCGCTGAGAATATGCGCTGACCTTGCAGGCAACAGCATGGTTGGCTCGGTTAGCCTTTGCTGTTGCAGGCACTGCAGAGTTGACCTTCTTACGCTCGGCGAGAATACTTCAGGTGGTAGTTAGTAATTTCGAGGTTCTCGTGCGTACCTGGTGGCTTTACATAACATTGGCTGGTGCAACTACCATCATGGGATGTGGGCTTTTTCCCAAGAACGACTCTGCATCATCGCAGGGAATGTCTGGCACCAGGCCGCCACCACCCAGTGACAACAGTAATGTAACAAGCCGGCAGGCAGTGATTGCGGGGCAAGTCGTTGACACGTTCAACCAACGGCGGGGTGGCATCAATCTGACTTTACAACCGGTGGATGGTGGCGAATCGATCAATGCCATCTCCAACGATCAAGGCTATTTCACAGTCAGCAGCCTGGTATCAGGCAAGCGGTATCGCATCCAGGCGAAATCTCAGAATGGTGGTGTTGTCAGCACCGGTAGTACTGAAGCTACTGCTCCCAATGTTGTGGTTTTGGTGAAGCTGAACGATTCGAGAACTGAGACTGATGCTAAAGCAACCGGCATGAGTGGTTCTGTTGGAGGTAAGCACAGCAGCATTGCTGGTGCAGATGATAATCAAAACTGGTCGAGGGGGAACCCAGCTGCAACGGGGCAGGGAGATCGACTTGGTGCAGCGCCTGAATTGAAACAGCCTCCGAAGAACACTCCTTCTTCAACGCTGAGTCCACGCTTGGGTAATCCTGTTACGACTGAACCAACCAGTCCTGCATCGTCAACTCCTGTCAAACAGGAATACATTACGCAGGAATCAAAAGTAACTCCGCCGATCATGAACATTCGCGGGCCGGGCAACAGCATACCTGGTGAGCCGAGAAGCAAATCAGAATTTGGAAGCGTGAACTACTTTGACTTCCCGTTCTACGATCTGGATGGCAAACCAACAGCGCTTTCTCGGTACCGAGGCAGTTTGACCCTGGTCGAATTGTGGAATACCGATTGCATTCCCTGTATTGATGCCATGCCGGAATTGATGAAAATTCAACGAGCTTATAGTAGCAAAGGCTTGGTGGTGGTGGGTATTGCTGTCGATGAAAAAGGTAAAATGGAAGATGCTGCAGCAAAAATTCGATGGCGCACAGGTCAAAAGGGAGTCGATTATCCCTTGTTGATGGAACAGCCTGGACAGCCTGCCATGCAGGTTTTCAAATGCGAGCAATATCCCACGCTGATATTGTTTGACGAAAACGGTCGCGAATTGTGGAGGCGGGCAGGTTTCAATCCTGACACCAAGCTTGCATTAGAGCAGGAATTAAAAAGGCATCTCCGCTAACGGTAAATTGCTTTCACACTTCAGCATTCTTGAATAGAGTAAAGCTGTTGCTTTATCTGCTGGAGTCTAGTTATGAATCGTCGTGATTTCCTGGCTGCTACCTCTGCATCTCTACTTGGCGCGAAAATAGCTAGTGCGGCTCCTGTCGAAAATGAACGGGAAAAGCTGTTGTATGTGGTTGCTCTATATGCTGGAACTAAAATCAATGCCCCCGATTACCTGGCAACCATAGACGCCGACCCCGCTTCTCCCACTTATGCAAAGATCATTCATCGTTTGCCGATGCCCAACGTGGGAGATGAACTGCATCATTTTGGATGGTCAGCCTGCGGATCGTGCGATGATCCTGCAGCGCGTCACAAGTACATGATTGTTCCAGGTTTCCAATCAAGCCGGATTCATGTTCTGGATATGGCCAACCCCCGCGAGCCAAAAATACATAAAGTGATTGAGCCGGAAGAGGTAAAGAAGAAAGCAAACCTCTCGGCACCACATACGATTCATTGCCTGGCTGATGGTCACATCATGATTTCCATGCTGGGCGATGCCGATGGAAATGGGCCTGGCGGCTTCCTGTTGATGAGCAAGAATTTCGAAGTGCTGGGCCGCTGGGAAACTGACAGCACCGGCATGAAATACAACTATGACTTCTGGTATCAGCCTCGACATAATGTCATGGTCAGCAGTGAATGGTCGGCACCCAATACCTTTAAGCCGGGTTTCAAGTTGGAGGATGTTCCTGCAGGAAAGTATGGCCAGCAGATTCACTTCTGGGATTGGAAGGCCAGGAAGATCATTCAGACGATCAATCTGGGTAATGAAGGATTGATTCCACTCGAAGTGAGATTCCATCATAATCCAGATAGCGCACAAGGGTACGTCGGTGCAGCATTATCCAGCACCATGTGGCACTGGAACAAAACCGCTGAGGGCAAATGGAAGGCGGACAAGGTGATTGTCGTGGAACCAGCCAAGGATGTGCCTGGCTGGAGCTTCCCTGTGCCAGGCCTGATTACCGATTTGCTGATCTCGCTGGATGATCGCTTCCTCTATTTTTCCAATTGGTTGCACGGCGATATACGACAGTATGATATTTCCGATCCCGCCAAGCCTAAACTCGTCGGTCAGGTCTGGCTGGGTGGTGTGATTGGGAAAACGCCTGCGATTCCAGGCATTGGTGGTGGCCCGCAGATGATTCAGCTCAGCAAGGATGGCAAGAGATTGTATGTCACCAATTCACTGTTCAGCTCCTGGGATAACATGTTTTATCCCAAGATGGCAAGCGAAGGCTCTTGGCTCATCCAAGTCGACTGCAACACTGAGGCTGGCGGCTTAAAAGTGAATGAAAAGTTCGTGATTGATTTTGGCAAAGAGCCACAAGGTCCTGCACGGGCTCATGAAATGCGTTATCCGGGTGGTGATTGTACTTCTGACATCTCTGCTTAATACTACAAACATCAACAAACCCCTGATCGCCTCATGGACATCAGGGGTTTTTCTATTTATGCCAACGACAATTCAATGCGACGGGTAGGTGTAGATATAAGTGAGACAGGCGGAATAGTATCGCCTGTTACTGTAACCTGCTCAGCAGTCATAACAGAACCGAACAATGTCCAGGGCGTGGCTTCGTCAACTTGCACTGAAACAGTCTGCCCAATCAGCCGAGGGTGTCCATCAAACACCACGATATGATCGGTCATGGTTCGACCAGTCAATTGGGTCATCTCGGAATATGCAGCTTGTCCCTGCTCCTTGAGTGCAGCCTTGCTAGGGCCTTCAACCAGGACTTGCACTTTGGTTCCTAATTGTCGCTGATGATCAGCAGCGCTGATTTCAGCCTGGACAGCTAACAACTCATTATTGCGACGCTTTTTGATCTCTTCTGGAATATCGTCTTCAAACAGTTCATCAGCCTTAGTGCCTCGACGCGGGCTGTATTTGAAGATGTAGCTGTTCTTGAATTTAGCAAATCGGATCAATTCGCCACACGTTAGAAACTGCTCTTCAGTCTCGCCACAGAAGCCGACAATAAAGTCGCTGCTGATGGCGACATCGGGGATGGCTTCCCGGCAGCGAAGTACCATGTCCTTGTAAAATTCAACGGAATACAGTCTTTTCATTTTCTTCAGCATGATATTGTCGCCATGCTGTGCCGGTACATGCAGATACTTGCAGGCTTTGGGTAGATCACGAACCGCCTGGATGAGGTCATCGGTCATGTCTTTGGGGAAGCTGGTGACAAACTTGATACGCTCGATGCCTGCGATTTCCTGAATCTGGTACATGAGGTCAGAAAGTCTGACTTTTCTGCCGTCACCGTGAGTATATCGGTAGCTGTTGACCGTTTGACCCAGGAGAGTCACTTCTTTGCAACCTTCGCTGGCCAGTTGTCTAACTTCAGCCAGGATGTGGTCAGGGTGTCGTCCCTGTTCAGGACCACGGACGCTAGGCACTATGCAATACGTGCAGAACTTGTCACATCCCAACTGTATACGGACATATGCCTGAAATGGCGTCGGCCGCATGGTGGGATCGCGATTGGGATCATAGCTTTCAAAGCTTTGAGTAACTTCGAGTTTGCCTGCAGCAGTCCTGCCTAAGGAAAAGGCATATTGCTTTTTGCGTGTTTTGTGCACTTCTTGAATCAATTCAGGAACACGCGCCAACTGTCCTGGGCCACACACGATATCAACATACGGTGCCCGTTTCGTGACAATGGCCTGATCTTTCTGGGCCATGCACCCCAAAACGCCAATGATTTTTTCCGGATGAGCTTCCTTGTGACCTTTGAGCGTACCGAGGGCAGAATAGATCTTCTCTTCCGCGTGTTCACGGACTGAGCAGGTATTAAACAGAATGACATCAGCAGAACGTGGATCGGAAGTGAGTTCATACCCTTGTCGTCGCAGGCTGCCCACGACAAGCTCACTGTCCAGCACATTCATCTGACAGCCAACGGTATCGATAAAGAGTTTCGGCATAAGGTGTATTGTATGATGGATTAGTTCATTTCCGGCAGATCAGTATCAGCGAAAAGGACCTATTTTTTCTGATCTACAGTCTTTTCCATAATGATGATGTGTTGTCGGGGTAGAATACGCAGTGTCCCTTTATGTTTCAAAGGGAAAGGCTCCATTTCGATTAATACCTGCCGTTCGGTCATCTTGTGCAGCGGCTTGATAGGCACCCAGGCATCTTCGCCACGATATTCGACAAAGACAATTTTGCCACCGGGCTTTAATGCTTTGACCATAGCCTCAATCATCTCATATGGATAATTGAACTCATGATAGACATCGACCATGAGAATCAGGTCAATTGCAGCAGCGGGGAGTTTCGGATCTTTTTCTGTGCCTAACACCGTTTCAACGTTCGTGATCTTGAGTTGCTTAGCTCGTTTATCAAGAACTTCACACATTTCGGGCTGGATATCGACAGCATAAACTTTGCCTGTATTTCCAACCTGTTTGGACAATCGAAAAGTGAAATAACCTGAACCGGCACCGAGATCGCAGACTACCATGCCCGGTTTGAGGTTTAGCGCTTTCATCAATTTAGTAGGTGCTTCTTCCTGCTCGCGTTCAGGCCGTTCCAACCAACCGATACCGAGATGTCCCATTACCTGGGCAATCTCCCGGTTCATGTAGAATTTGCCGATGCCATCAGGGTCATGGTTTTGCTTGAATTCGTATCGTGGTTTTTCGGTTTTAGCTGTTCCTTGAGGCTGCTCGGCAGTAGCACAGCAGAAAAGAATGAAGGAAATAAGGATGCTCATGCTGTGTCCTTATAAAGGTATCAGTCGCCCTGAAACAGGGAATTTCTATCTTTTAGCATATAAAACGACACATTTCACGGTCATTCGAGGTATCGAATGTGTTAACTAAACATTCGTTTTGTGAAGGAGTTTCCATGCACTGGTTGAACCCTCGAAGCTGGGGATACACCCTGGCAATATGCTTGTTGATGGTCAGTTTGCAGCCTGCTCATGCTCAGTTGGTTTCCGTTTCCGTTGCAGGGGTAGACACCCTGATGGATACCGTGAAATACGGGCTGAAAATGGCAGGCAAGGAAGACATGGCTCAGCAGATCGATAGTCTGCTTGATGCATTTCTGCAAAACGAAGGCTTTAAGGGACTGAACACTAAACGAGGCATGGGGCTTTACCTGAACAAGTTCCCATCTAATCCTACACAGCCTTCTTTTGTTGCTTATGTTCCCATCAGCAATGTTGATGAGTTTCTAGCGCTCTTGGGGAAATTGAATGTTACACCCAGCAAGGAAGAAAATGGCGTCCGCAGCATTCAATTGCCAACCGGCCAAAGCCTCTATCTGAAATTCAAGAGTGATTATGCATTTATCAGCCTGGATGAGGATGAACTGAAAAATACATCTGAGCCAGCTCGATTAACCAGTTCCGTGCCTGCCAATGCCTTGATTCATGTACACGTGAAGTTGAATGAAATACCACAGGAACTGAAAGACAAATTCCTCATTGAGGTAGCCAAGGGAATCGAAAAGGAAAAAAACAAAAAAGCAGGTGAAAGCGATGTTGAGTATCAGGCACGTCTCGTCGCGATGAATATGCCAAAGCAAGCCATTGAGCAACTGGTCAATGGCGCGGAAACATTTTCATTTTCAGCATCTCTCGATACCACCAAGCATGTCTTCATGATCGATTCGATTCTGAAAGCCAAAGATGGTTCTCCCCTGCATCAGGAAATGCAGGCGATGAACCAATCCAAGAGCAGATTCACCAGCCTGCTGGCATCAGCTCCTGTTTCGTTCGTCTACCATGGCGTGTTGAATGAAACGGTACGCAAGGACTTCGACAAATTGCTCGATAACCTGGTAACCAAAGCCATCCAGGAAGAAAAAAGTGTAGTGAAAAAAGCTATTGCTGAAAAAGTGTACCAGGTCATTGAACCAACATTGAAATCAAAGAACTACGAGTTTGCATTCAGTATGAAAAGCCATGGCGAATCAGAACCCATGACCGGGCTGGCTGCACTACGAGTCAAAAACGGCAAGCAGATTGAGGAATTGATCAAGGGATTGATTGTGGAAATGAAAGAAAAGGAAAAGCAAGCCATCAAGCTGGATGTTGAAAAAGTAGATGGCGTCAATCTGCATGTGGTAACAATCCCGACTGATGATAAAGGTGCCAAGGAGATGACAGAGGTATTCGGTGAAGGAAAGCTGACCCTGGCATTCCATGATGAAGCAATACTCCTGGGTATTGGCAAGCAGAGCACCGAAGAAGTTAAGCGATTGCTTGGTTCATTCAACCAGGCTGGTGCAACTAAT
Organism: Planctomycetia bacterium; assembly: GCA_016795155.1. NCBI lineage: Bacteria > Pseudomonadati > Planctomycetota > Planctomycetia > Planctomycetia bacterium. Next base: position 79,155 of record JAEUIE010000005.1, read on the forward strand.
CCTGCTTCCATGGAATTCAACCTGCATGCCAGGGCCTTCGCACGGTTCATCAAGGAAATGCCAGTACGCAAGGCATTTGAATCAGCGTTCACCACGCCGGATAGTGATCTGATCAAGTCATCGATTTCTGGTGGTGATCAATTACGTTTTCAATTGCAGGTCAGCACTCACTTCATTAAGCTGGCAGAAGCAATGAACAAAGGACGTGACGAGTAACAGGTGAAGCAAAATGGCAGGCTCCTGGTTAACTCCAGGAGTCTGTTTCGTTTAAGCAGCCAGTTTATCTGAACTCGTTGATTGCTTTTCGAACAACAAGCCTTCGTAGGGTGGTAAATCGGTGGCGCCCAGGAATTGGCTGTTGCCTTCCCAGTCGTGTGCGGAGATATTTGCCAGGATTGAATGAGCTACAGTTACTGCAGCCAGGCCATCTTCACCGGTAACTTTAGGCTCCTCGCCAGTGCGTACACAATGGATGAAATCAGACAATTCTGCGGTTAATTGATCCAGTTTGGATTCATCCGTAACGTATGTTTGCAGGTAGTCGCTGAACATCGTTTCCTTGAATCGCTGCATGCTTTGTGGATCAAGATTGCGAACATCTGGCACGCCATGGCGGAAAGACATGGTAGGTTGAACCAGAGTGCAGTTCTTTTTGCCGAAATCAATTCCTGCAAACCCTTCCGATCCGAAAAGCATCATGGAGCGGACTGCGTGAGTATGCACACGGCTGGCGGTGAGAGTTGCTACTGTACCGTTAGCAAAATGAATCCGAGCATTGGCAATGTCCTCATGCTGACCCACGACACTGACACCAATGGCATCAACAGATACGACAGGAGATCGCACTAACGAAAGAACCAAATCGAGATCGTGGATCATCAGATCCATGACGACACCCACATCCAGGCCTCGGCCTGAAAATGGGGCCAGCCGGTGGGCTTCGATATATTTGGGTCGCAGGCATGATTGTTCAACAGTGGTAAACCCAGGATTGAACCGTTCAATATGTCCCACTTGAAGCAAGGTATTGGCTCGCTTAGCGGCATTGACGATCAGCTTGGCTTCCGGAATCGTGCCAGCCAGCGGTTTCTCCACCATGCAGGGAATGCCTGCAGCGAGTAGTTCAACTGCGGTACTGCAATGGAAGCGTGTTGGCGTGACTATGGAAACTGCATCAACCTGGCCTTTAAGCTCTTTGACACTGGTAAACACTTTGCACTGGTATTTTTCAGCGATGCTGGCGGCTTGTGTTACATTAGGCTCAACAATACCAACAAGGGTAACATTCGACATGCCAGCCAGGATACGAGCATGGTGCTGACCAAGGCTTCCCACTCCTGCTACCGCCACTCGAATTGGTTTCATGGTGCAATCCTTTGTCAACGCTTCCATGGTTGACTGTTGGGACGTAGACGATCTCTTCATGCAACCCGCAGCAGTGGCCGCATGGAAACCGTCGGTGTTGCCTGTGGCATGGCCAGTTCCTGGGTCAGTCGGCGTACCATCACAGCATTGAGTGCATGGCCAGATTTGTAACCGACAATGTGCCCTTCCAGATCACCGGCGAAGAGGGCCATGTCGCCGAGAATATCTAATGCCTTATGTCGGGCTGGTTCATTGGCATATCGAACGATGTTGCCACCAATGGGGCCACGTTCGCCATAAACCAGCAGATCGGCAGCAGTGGTGTTCACACCGATGCCCAGTTGCTGCATAGTGGAGGCTTCTGCGGTCGTCAGGAACGTTCGGCACATGGCCAGTTCATTAACAAATCGATCAGATGTAATTCGTTGGGTATGTCGATGACAGCCGATAGGGCTTTGATGGCCGTAATCGAGTATGTAGCTGATAGTCAGCCCAGGTTCGTTACTGGGGTGAAGCGTCAGTGTAGCACGACCATCAGTAACCGTAATAGGTTCGGATACACCGTAGATGGGTTGCCTCTCACGCTGGATGTGAATTCCACCTTCTTCTGTGAGTGCTTCAACAAAACAGAGAGATGATCCATCCAGTCCCGGAGGTTCAGCAGCAGTTAATTCAACAATACAGTTATCTATCTTCAGACCAGACAGGGCAGCCATCACATGTTCAATGAGTTCAACCTGGGCAGGAGCATGGCCGATAATAGTACGACGGTTTGCACCAGTGACATACTCGATCTTGGCTGGCACAATGGGTGCGTCGCGAAGATCAATGCGCTGAAAAAGAATGCCAGTACCAGGTCGGCCAGGTCGAAACCGGACGCGAGACCATTGCCCGGTGATATAGCCAAAACCTTCAACAACAACAGGTTGTTCAATCGTTCGCTGCCAACGCCAGCCTACCTGATGCAACATGCCTGTAACTCCCCTAGGCAAACACCCGTCCGGCAACGTGGCCAGACGGGTGCCTTCTCTTCGGCAGTGATCGGCCAAAAGTACCTTCCGACTTTACTTCTGAGCACCACCAGCAGCGGGAGTTACACCACCGGCTGGTACTGTGCCACCCGTCTGGGTGACAGGAGCAGGGTACTTTTGCGAAAGATAATTCACGACACGATAGGTGATGTCGTAACGATCACGATCGTAATACATCGGGAAAATGGGGTTGGCTGCCATGCGACGTACGATATTCGCAGGCTTGTTGTACTCTTCCTTGTTCCAATCTTCAGTGTAGCGCCACACAATGTCAAAGCCGTGTGCTTTGGCTACTTCCTGTACTGCACCATAAAACTCGATATAAATCTTGGCTACTTCTTCATCGAAGTATTTGCCAAGAGTCTTCTTGGCATCGGCAGCGATGGTATCCACTTCCATCTTGATTCCGCGCAACTCCAGTTCGATAGCGTCTTTACGCTTCTGATCGGTGCTGGCGGTGTATTCTTTCTGCAGGGCGTCAGCACGTTCCTGCTTCTTTTTCACCAAACCCATGAATTCTTCGTCTTTTTTCTTCAGCTCATCCTGAAGTGCCTTGTATCGTGGATAAAGCTTCAATGTTTCCTGCATATTAACGAAACCGACACGCACTGGTGTAACGGGAGCAGGTTGTGCAGTATTGTTTTGTGCCAGGGTATAGGCAGGTGTCAAGCCGAGCAGTGCCAGGCCACAGGCCAAGACAAACATACGTCTCACGTTCAATCCTCCCTGAATCCCACTGGCCAGTCACATCAGGAAAAAACCTGACGATGAAGGAAAATACAGGATCCTCATGATCCAGCACTACCCCCGACACCGACCCGCGGTGCATTGTTTCGGCTGGTAGCTATACCCCAGTTGGCAAAAGGGGTCAAGTCGAGTCGTACAGGCTGGAAAATCAAGGCCAATTGAATAGTTTTCTCATATTTCATGAGAATCAAAGCACTTTGAATCTATTGACGTTTTAACTGGTCAACTTCACAATGCTTAAGAACAACATTTCTATCAAACCTTCGACTATGAAGCAGCGTAGAAAACAAAGGACAGGAAGGCATTGAACTCGTGAAGCATTCCCGTCCTATTCTGGATACTTCACCCGACGATAGCGATGAGGCTCTGTTAGCTCGTTTCTGTCAGGGTGAGACTTCTGCATACGGAGAACTGCTCAAACGATTTCAGCGGGAAATCTATGCTTACCTGCGACGCTACCTGGGGCAGGATGCACTGGCTGAGGATGTATTTCAAAATACCTTCATTCAGGTGTATCAGAAAGCCAGGCAGTTTGAGGCAGGTCGCAAAGTAAGACCTTGGCTCTATGCCATTGCAACGCACCAAGCTATTGACATGCTTCGCCGAATCAATCGGCGATCGGCTCTCAGTCTGGAGCAGATGGCATCTAGTTCGGAAGGTGATAATCAGACTTGGGCGGATACTCTGGTATCTGCTGAAACTGACCCCTACGCTGGATTGGAATTAGCCGAGCAAAGGATGCGAGTAACGCAGGCGCTTGAGCAGTTGCCGGAACATTTGAAGCTTACCGTAATCCTGGCTTATTACCAGGGGCTGAAGTACCGGGTTATTGCAGACATCATGAAGATTCCCGTGGGCACCGTGAAATCGCGATTGCATGCCGCCATGAGCAAACTTCATGATGCTCTATTGGTAGTGGAATCACCTGCTTGATCCATTCGAGGCTTTCCAACACTATGAAACCTGACTTGACTGGGTATGTCTTGAAAACGCTGGACGCACCGGAATTGCGTGAAGTGGAAGAATATCTCGAATCCCATCCTGCAGCACGCCAGGAACTCATGCGTTTAAAACCATTACTGGCAGCAATGGATACCCTGGAAGTACCTGAGCCGCCCGCTGACCTGATGTACCGCACACTACGTGCAGTGGCCAGTGAAAGCACACAGAACACCGCTCCGAATGAGGCTTCTACGAAAACGATTACTCTTGGATCAGCCAGACTGCCTAAGCTGGAACCCTGGAAGGTTACAGAATACGAACATAGTGCATCTCACTGGCGCAAGGCCGATGCATGGGCGCTGATTGCAGTAGTGATGCTGATCTGCTTGGCGATCCCACCGGTCATCCAATACGTTCGCGACCGGGCCATGCAGATTGAATGCAGTGATAATCTTCGGCAGATATATGCTTCCTTCAGAGGTTATGCGGAAAATAAAGGTTCAATTCCCTCTCTAAAGATTTCGGGGCCAACTTCGCATGCTGGTGCCTTTGCATCGATCTTGCGCGAGGCCGGGATGTGGGGGGAAGGCTTGAGACTGGATTGCACTTCGAAGCAAGCCGTGCTACCACAAACGCTGGTTGAACTGCAAGAGCATGGTGATGATGAGTTGGCATACTGGAAGAAAGTAGGGGGTACCTATGCTTTCCACATGGGTTACCTTCAGAACCAGGCAGGGCAATTGCAAATTCAACCAGTTCGATTGGGGGATGGAGACAATATCCCCATTCTAGCAGATCGTGCGCCTCGTTGTGGAGAGTGCAGCAGTTGGACCATTGCCAACAGCCCCAACCATGGAAATCGGGGGCAGAACGTGCTGACACTGGGCGGACAAGTAGTATTCCAAAAGACTCGAAATGCCCTCAATGGTGAAGACAACGATATTTATCGTAATAAGAGGAATCAGGAGAATGCAGGGTTGGATGCCAAGGATTACGTTCTCGGGCCTTCGGAAGCCAGACCTTATCTGCCAGTTACTCCTGTTAACGGCGATTGATTAATTCATGACACAACTGGTCATAGGTACTCGAAACAAGAAAAAGATTCTTGAAATAAAGCCACTGCTTGCTGATCTGCCATTGGAGTTAGTTCCAGTTGCTGATCTCAACAATGTGCCGGAAATTGCTGAGGAAGGTAGAACCTTTCTTGCGAATGCGTCCTTGAAGGCGAGAGGAGTCGCAACTGCCGCCCATGCATGGACATTAGCCGAAGACAGTGGCCTGGTAGTACCTGCTCTGAACAATGAACCTGGTGTCGATTCAGCCATCTATGCAGGTGTTCATGGGGACGATGCCGCTAACAATGCCAAGCTGCTCAGCAAAATTGCTGCCATCCCAGAGTCTGAACGACAGGCCTATTACATTTGTGTAGCGGTTTTGTGTGATCCACAAGGCGAAATCAGGGCAGTAACAGAAGCGAGATGCCACGGTGTTATTGTTGAATCTGCATCAGGAAGTCAGGGATTTGGCTATGATCCATTATTTTTGATTCCTGAGTATCACAAGACATTTGGTGAACTTGCTCCCATTGTGAAGTCTGCATTAAGTCATCGTGCCAAAGCCATGAACAGTATGAGATCTGCAATCATTCAGCACCTTTGCCGTTAGTATCTGGGAATAACCAGCAGTGATACCTCCAGAAGGCGTAAATGCGGATCGAGTGATGCCAGCTTCAACATCATAATCTGACGGTATCAAGATGAGGAATGTCATTCTTAAAGTTGACGATACGATTCTACACGGTTCAGAAAAGTATTCAGCATAAACTGCCAGTCGCAAAGTTGGCGACATGGTGCAGAAAATTCTGAAATGCAATGAAAAAGAGATGCAGGTATCGCTGAAAACAAGTATGAAGAAGAATAATCGCTGGCAAATTAAACGATCGGCTGAACATTCAACCCGTTTGTTTACACGACCTGTTCGAGTATTTTTAGTTGGCAGACAATCAAGCAGTAAAACCGATGTAGCTTGCTACATCGGTTTGTTTTTAAGCAGAGTTGATATCAAACTAACGCACGGACTTGCCCATTTTTTCAAGGAACTCGGCGTTAGTTTTGGTTTTCTGTAGTTTATCGACCAGCATCATCATGGCATCAACCGATTTCATGCTGGCAACGGTTCGTCTGAGCATGGTTACCTGCTTGTACATTTCAGCAGGAAGAATTCGTTCTTCCTTGCGTGTACCAGAGGCGGCAATGTCGAAAGCAGGGAAGATGCGTCGCTCGGCCAACTTGCGGTCGAGAACCACTTCCATGTTGCCTGTGCCTTTGAACTCCTGGAAGATCACATCATCCTGTTTGGAGCCTGTTTCAATCAAGGCAGTTCCCATGATAGTCAGTGAGCCACCTTCTTCAAAAGCCCTGGCAGAACCAAACAGGCGTTTGGGTATTTCCAGAGCTTTGATGTCAACGCCGCCGGTCATCGTGCGGCCTGAATTACTTTCCTTGTTGTAGGCACGAGCCAGTCGAGTCAGGCTGTCGAGCAGAACGAAAACGTCCTTGCCTTGTGTCGCCAGGAATTTGGCTCGGTTGAGGGCAGTTTCAGCCATCCGAATGTGCTGAATAGTTTCCCGGTCAGAACTGCTGGCACAGACTTCGCCACGAATCGAGCGACTCATATCGGTCACTTCTTCAGGGCGTTCGTCTACCAGAACCACCATGATGTGCATTTCAGGGAAGTTGGTGGCAACTGCCTGGGCAATATGCTGCAACAGAATGGTTTTGCCCGAGCGTGGCGGGGCTACAATCAAACCACGCTGGCCTTTGCCAATCGGGGCGAGCATATCCAGTATGCGCGTCGTAATAGGTTCGGTATTGGTTTCCAGTCGAATCCACTGTTCAGGATCGATAGGTGTCAGCGTTTCAAAGTCCCGATGTTGAATGGGAGCAGCCGGCTGGCCTTCAATCTTTTCTATGCTTCGAAGACGTGGGCCCATGGAGCCTGGTGGACCGGGTTCCAGCGTGCCTTCGATCAGCACACCGGCAGGTAGATGGAATCGCTCAACCAGATGATTGCCCACATAGGGGTCTCCCATTTGAGCCATCATGTGGCGCTTGAGTTGGCGGAGAAAGCCGTAACCCTTGGGGTGCAGTTCCAGGATGCCGGTAAAAGTTGTTAGCGGAACAACGGATGGTGTAGCAGGAGCAAGTAGCTGCTCTTCTCCGGGGACGTCTACTCCTGGCATAGGTGGAGCGGCAAGGTCTGCAGCAGAGCGGGGGATGTTGCCCGGGTTCTGATGATAGCGGCGCTGATTGTGTCCCTGGTGGCCGTATCGACCGTTGCCACCCTGGCCCTGGCCGTAGCCGCCCTGTTGCTGGTAGCGACCACCGCCGCCCTGGCGACGTTGTCCCTGACCGTAGCCCTGGCCACCCTGACCACCTTGGCCACGACCGTGTCCATACCCTTGACCACCTTGTCCTCGGCGTCCGTAATGACCACCGCCACCGCCGCCTTGGCGTGGGGGGTAACCATCAGACCTTTCGGTATGGTGTGCTGGCCTCATGTGTTCCGTCCGGTAATGTAGTGAGTTCATAATCCCCAAACAAATTTGGTGCTTCGCGCTGCATGACTTTCAGAACTGCAATGGCGAGCTTGCGTATCTCGACATCAGCATGCCTGCTCCCGCGCATTTCGATGAAATGCCGTAAGGCTCGGGTGTTGGCAGTCACGAAGATCTTGGTTTCGGTTGCATTCGGTAGCACAGATCGTGCCGCCTGTCGTGCTAATTTGCGACGAAGTGTTTTATCAGGTTCGCTGGCAAATCGTGCTGTCAGCTTCTCAGCCAGTTCCACATACGCTGCATGTGTTGTTTTAATCGTCTTAACCCAGAGTTCATGCAACTCCGGATCGTTGGCAATACAGTCGGGTTCAACGTATTCTGCGATGGATTCATCGACATAGCGCTGGCTCAATTGTGAATAAGCCCAGCCTGCACGGTGGCGGATCAGTTCATGCGTAACCGCACGATTAATGCCTGTGAAGATAAAATTCCATGTACCATGCTCCAGGACAGAACCATGCCCCACCTCAAGGATGTGTTTCAAGTATGCCTGGTTTCCACCTGGTCGTGGCTTGGCAAAGCTCATGTAGCAGACACGGCCAGCAACTTCGCAGAGTTTTTCACCAGCGATGCTGGAATCAGTGCTCCAGGTATTCACCTCATGGTCTGCCAGGAATCGTTCCATCTCATCCGACGAAATCGATTGCCTGCCAACGAGGTATACGACTGGATCACGAATTATGCGAAAAGAATCAGTACTCAGATAACACCTGCATCAAATACATTGCAACCTTTTGCACATAAAGTAATCAATCAGGTTGCAACAAAAAACTAAGACTTGCGATTAATACAATCGCAGGATAAGAATCTGCTGTTTGAGCAAGATTCAATCGATTCAAATCAACTCATCGTTCTCTTTCAAGCAATACGCAACTGCATACCGCTAACGGTTAATTCAGTCGCAGAATGTAGAGCAAAGGGACTCAAGAACCATTGTTTCCAGTTAGTCGCAAGGGTTGGTACTCCTTGCATGTGGAAATGATGCTGCAGTTACTGTAAGCAGGCTTACTGTCAACATCCTTTACCCGTGTGACAAACAAATACCCTTTTCAATTCATTTGTCGTTTCAGCTTGGTAAGTGTGGCTAGTTCGACAAATCTAAGGGGCAGGCAACTACACGGGAACTGGTCATGAAAGCAATATTCATATGACCTATGTGAACAGTAAGGTTCAAAGCCTGTTCCGTCAAGAGATGTTCCTGGAAGTTTGGTGAAAATCATCTGAATTATTTCGATACTTCTTCCAGGTTCGATCAAACTACCTTGATTTTACAGGTTTCAATCACGTTCCTTAAATAGCCTGCACGGTTCCAACCTGCTGTCATCGGTTGCGTTTCACCAGCCTGACTCGTGGCTTTGACCATAAAGGTATGATCGCCGGTATTGGAAGCTTGCCAATCGAGGCTCCAACGACGGAAGGAGTAGCTACCCAGATCAGGCCCTAAAGTTGCTGATTTCCATGATTTGCCACCGTCATCAGAGACATCGACTTGTTTGATTCCAGACCCACCGTCAAACGCAATGCCTTCCAACTTGACTGACTGCCCTTTCTTAATTTCATTGAGATTGGCAGGCATGACAAAAAATGAACGAACCACCATTTTGTGAATGGGTATGGTTTCCTTGGCCAGGTCACCCGGTTTATCAACCAGGCCAGCCTTGGGGATGCGATAAGCCTTCTGCATCCAGTACCCATCATAAGGCTTATAAAGGACTTTGATTTCTCCCAGGCATTTCACCCAGTATGTCGCAAACCAGCCTGGAACAATTAGGCGTAGTGGGAAGCCATTCAATGCAGGCAAGGGGCTGTTATTCATGTCATAGGCAAGAATCACGTGATCTTTGTTAGCTTCGGTAAGAGGAATCGATTTGATGTAATCGGGTACGGTTTCCGGTCCACCTTTGTCCAATCCTGCGAAAGATACCTCAACTGCATTCGCTTTGATTCCCGCCAATTTGAGTACTTCCGACAGCTTAGCTCCAGTCCATTTGGCGTTTCCCATGGCACCATTAATCCACTGGGCGCCAGGAATGCGTGGTTCAAATAACCCGCGGGAATTGCCAGAACACTGATTCACCGCGACAACACTGTGAGATGGCAGTTTGCGAATTTCTGCCAGAGATAACTCAAGTGGCTTATCGACATGTCCATTTACTTTCAATTTCCATGACTGTTCGTTGATCGTTGGAATAGTCTGCAGATGCCAACGAACATAGAACGCATTGTTCGGTGTGATATCGTGCTTGAAGTATTCCCAAGGAGTTTCCAGGCAAGGCGGCCTGTCGTTAATGGCCCGCATGGGTACTTTGCCTGGGAATTGCAGCATTTGATCGTAAGGTGCATCTACTCTGGTCCGGGTGTTGCTGGGTGAGACAGCAGCCTGCTTTTGAGCACAGCCAGCCAGGAATGCAATTCCACCCATGGATGAAGTAACGAGCCAATCGCGTCGGGTAACAGATTGCGGAGAGGAGGGTTCCATGCTGATGCAGGCTCCAGATCTTCGGAGTGTTCTTACCAGTATGTTGTCTCATCTCTGCAAGAAATTTCAACACCGCATTTCAACAAAATGCATTTGAACCTTGCTGCGCAAAACAAAATGCCGAGGTAAGAACCTCGGCAGTAATCCAGTACGAGGTCAGTGCCTGCTTAATAGACGAATGGAAGCAGCGAGTAAGTCTTCTTCAGATAAACACGATATGGTTCGCCCAGTGCACGTTTCAAAACGCGTTCTTCGTGTCGGATGCGACGAAGCATGATGTACGTGCTTGGAACCATGATGATCATCAGGCTGATAAGATTCTGGTAAGCGAGTGCCAGTGCGAGAAATTCCAGAAGAAGGCCAGTGTATGATGGGTGCCGGAGCAGCATGTAAGGGCCTGTATTGATCACTTTATGGTTGGAATGAACTGCAACATTGACAGTGAAAAAGCGGCCCAGGCAATGAATGGCCCACCAGCGCAAACTGATGCCTGCAATCAACACTCCAAATACAGCTATCACACCATTGCGGCTGAGTGGAAATGCCAGAGTTTCCATCTGTTCACGCAGGAATGGAAAAGGGCTGGCGACGAACAGGCTAAGAAGAATCGTGATCCAGATGGATGACAGCGTAGACCGGTCAGCTCGTTTGACAGTATTCATCTGTGTGAATTTCGTGATCAACAACGAGCCTTCGCGCAGAAGCACAAAAAAGCCGACGATGCAAGGCAGAACTGCGGGATGACTAGTGTCGATATTCATGGGTGCTTCCCTGCAATGATGTGAACCGGAAACTCAACATTCGAAGGGAAGGCCAAGAATGGTTCATTAACGGTTATCGGTTCACATCACAGAATTGATAACTCAAAGCAGAAAACTCGAGATACGATGGAAAACCTGTTTGCCTTGCTATCCGTTTCATCGTTAAGAATGATTTAATCAGTCGTTGTTGAATGGTTTTGAAGCATCACCCTTGTGAGAGCGGATGAAATCCAATAACGATCATGGACTGAATTGCAACAATCGCCTACAATCGAAAAAGTCCGTAAATAAGCCAGTTATTATGTATTTTTGGAAGCAGGGGAGCGTGTGTGCCGCTGGTGCGGGCCCTGGTCTTCAAAACCAGAGGGTGTCTTGAAGAAAGTCATCGGTGGGTTCGATTCCCATACGCTCCCGCCAGAAATCACTTGACCCGCTTAAAGATGTGGTTATCTGTCGATATAACTAACTGAAAGAAGGCCGGAAAGCCTTGAATTTCTTAGTCTCTATCTCTCGTACGAGGAGTACCAGAATGAAGCGAGCATTTGGTGCCTCGCTGATAACCTTGGCAGTGTATGCCACGATAGTTATCGCAGGCGATGTGAAGTCAGGCCCTCAGCCAGGCAAGGGGGTATCTTCGTTCTTCCCACTGAATATTTCCAACGTTGATACGCCTGCCAAGAATGGCAAGGAAAGCTGTTTTGTCTGACAGCTGGGTGGCAAACCCGTCGCACTCGTCTTCGCACGCGAGACGAACGATGCCGTGGCCGGTCTGGCCCGGAAGTTGGATGCGGAAGTTGCAAAAGCAGGTAAAGGTAAGTTGAATGCCGTGGTAATCTTCACTTCAGATGAAGATGACATGAAAGATAAGATCGAGAAGTTCAAGACGGACAACAAACTGAAGAATATCCATCTGGGGTTGGATGGCAGTAAGGGACCTGAAGGCTATAACCTTTCCAAAGATGCTTCAGTAACAGCCCTGCTTTATGTAAAGCGAAAAGTCCAGAAGAATCATGCCTTTGAGAAGTTCGCCACATCCGACATTGACGCGGTTGTGAAAGATTTCAGCAATCTGAACGCTGCACCTGAAAAGAAATAACCTTTCTTTTCCTTAATAGCCCCATTGCACACCACTGAGAAATCTCAGTGGTGTCAGTGTTTGATGATTGTATATCCATGATTGCCTGTTAAGATGTAGCCATCCGGTTCCCCAATTCTTCGGGAGGAGAGCAACAGATGAGAAACAACCTGCCAGGAACAGCCTTGGTGTTGTTCTTGGGCTGGGCAACTGCAATCGCCTGGGCGGATGATCCGCCCCAAAAGGATCCGCCCGCTCAAGACAGCAAGGCTGCTCAATCCCCAGCTGCGGCATTTACTGCAGCCAAAAAAGCTCATGAAGAAGCCAGCAAAGCCATGGATAAGGTAGTTACTGAGCTGCAGAAAAAAAAAGAACGCCTGTCATTACAGAACAAAGAGCTGAATGACGTGTACCAGGCCCGTAACAAGGCATCACAGGAATTACTCAAATCAGCTGAGGTACTGGCCAAGGCAGAACCAACCACACCATTGGGATTTGAAGCAATCCTGGCCATTATTAACAATGGCCCACCCATGTTAAAACCTGACATTATTAAAGTGCTGGTAGAACACCATGCCACGAATCCCAAGATTGGCGATATCGTTATTCGATTGAGCAGAGCACCAGCGTCAAAAGATATGGAGGCATTGCTGAATGCCATCATAGAAAAAAATCCCAACCGCGACGCCAAAGGCAATGCAACCTTTACGCTAGCCAGCATGAAGATGCGCAACAATCCGCAGGAAGCGGAAAAGCTGTTCGAAAAAGTCGTGAGTGATTACAAGGATGTGAAATACTTTCGGGGTACTCTTGGCGAGCGAGCCGAGGCAAATCTCTTCGAAGTGCGTCATCTGCAGATAGGTAAGGAAGTTCCTGAAATTGAAGGCGTAGACACCGACGGTAACAAGTTCAAACTGAGCGATTACCGTGGCAAGGTGGTCATGCTCGATTTCTGGGGGCATTGGTGAGGCCCTTGCGTAGCCATGTTCCCACACGAGCGGTCGCTCGTGAAGCGGATGGAAGGCAAGCCTTTTGCCTTGATTGGAGTGAACAGCGATACTGACAAGGAATTCCTCAAAAAGGAAAACGAACGGCAGCAGATTACCTGGCGTTCTTTCTGGTGTGGGGAAAAAGGAACCAGTGGTGAAATTCCCAGCAAGTGGAATGTTACCGGCTGGCCTACCTTGTACTACATCGATCACAAGGGAATCATCAGGCAGAAGAATCTGCGTAGCGAAAAGCAGATTGATGAATTCCTCGATAAGCTGGTAGCCGAGGCCGAGAAAGATGCCAAAGGCGAAAGCAAGTGATCGAAAGCGGTAGATAAGCAATCATTGCAGGTTACCGGTTATCTCCGGTAACCTGTTTGTGTTGGTAGTCAGATGAAGGAATGTTGCCATGAAGATTGTGCCTTCTGTATTGGCTATCTGCCTGATTGTCCTGATCAGTTGGACAATTGCTGAATCACCGGATCAATTACCACTCGAGGTGGTAACGCCAACTCCCATCGCAGCTGAAGGCATTGGAAAAGGCAAATTGATCATTCAGGGTGGAGGTTCTACTCCCCAAGCACTGACAGATTTGTTTCTGAAGTGGTCAGGTGGAGAGAATACCAAGCTGGTCATTATCCCCACCGCCAGTGCAGTCGCCGAGAAGCCGACAGGATGGATGGAGCGATGGAAGGATCTGAACATCAACGATATTACCATGCTGCACACTCGCAATCGCAGCCGGGCCAACGAAGTAGCGTTTGTCGAGCCGCTGCGCCGAGCAACTGCAGTCTGGATCAGTGGTGGCGACCAGCGCCGCTTGTCGGAAACCTACTCCGGAACACTGGTAGAGAAGGAACTGAAGGCATTGTTAAACCGGGGTGGGGTGATTTGGGGAACGTCCGCCGGTGCAGTCATCATGAGCAAACTGATGATTGCAGGGGGCACCGCACAGCAAGCAGAATTGGCCAGTGGCATGGATTTGCTGCCAGGTGTGGTCATCGACCAGCATTTCATAGCGAGAAAACGTGAGCCACGATTATTGGGTGTGTTGAAGAGGTATCCTTCGCATGTGGGAATCGGGATTGATGAAGCAACTGCTCTGGTAGTGCAGGGGAGAGCGCTGAGTGTGCTGGGCAATTCAACCGCCACTTTTTTGGTTTCTGGGAATACGGAACGCCCGTTGAAACGAACTGTTCTGAAGAATCAGGATGTCAGTGATTTAACCACATGGCGGCGAATCGTATTCCAGCGTCAGGAACCAGCCAGGATTCATCCTGTCGTGAAGAAGCCAGACGTACCATCTGGTTCATTGGTGATAGTTGGTGGAGGCGGCATGCCCGTCGATATCGTGGAACGATTCATCCAGCTTGCTGGGGGTAAGGATAAGACTTTTGTCGTGTTACCTATATCCATGCCTGATCCCATTCCGGCTGGTTCGGGACAGTTTCTGAAACGGGCTGGAGTTAAGGATGTGCACATTCTGCCGGGACGCAGCAGGGATGCTGTCAATGATCCCAAAGCACTGGCTTTACTCGATGAAGCCCATGCAGTCTGGTTCGATGGAGGCAGGCAGTGGCGTTTTGTGGATGCCTATGAAGGTACACCATTCCTGGACAAACTTCATGGCGTACTGAAACGGGGTGGCGTGATTGGTGGCAGTTCTGCTGGTGCTACCATTCAAGGCGAATATCTTTGCCGAGGCAATCCACTCGGGCCACAGGACATGATGTGCGAGGGATATGAAAAGGGGTTCGCATTTCTTCCGGGAGTTGGCATCGATCAACATTTCACGCAACGCAACCGCTTCAAAGATATGTTTCAATTCAAGAAGACTTATCCGCAATACTTGGGCATCGGTATTGATGAAGGGACAGCACTCGTTGTTCAAGGCCACAAGGCAGAGATTATCGGTCGAAATCGAGTCTGCTTCTATCCGCATATACCTCAAGACGATAAGGACTTCATTTCAGTACGTTCCGGAGAATCGTTTGACTTGCAATCCGGGCAGAAGATAACGCAACCATAATGAAAAAACCTCAACAGGTTTTAACGCCTGTTGAGGCTGGGCGATTCCGGAAATGCAGATTACTTACCGGTGGGAGCGTTGATGGCTTCGCTGGGTCCCGTCGGGGTAATGACAATCTGTGCTCTCTGTCGCAATTGAGGTACCATCACTAACTTCAGTCGCTCGCCATACACTTCCTTGACCTGTTCCTTCTGATCAGCAAATTTCACATCCTGCCCGGCTTTGCGTTCAACGCACAGAATGACGTGGTAGCCAAACTGTGTTTCAATTACTTCACTGATGGTGCCCGGTTCCAGTGAAAAAGCGGTGGCGGAAAAACCTTCGACCATCACGCCGATGCGAGGGAAGAAGCCCAGATCGCCGCCATTCTTCTTGGATGGGCATTCGGAAACTCTGGTGGCCACTTCAGCAAAAGCATTTTCCGTAGCGTCAATTGTCGCTTTCGATTTAGTGACAGTATCAGCATTAGAATCGATCTTGGCTGCCAATTCATTGGCCCGTTTTACGATTTCAGCTTTGTATTCTTTCAGCTTGGCTGCAGCAGCCTGCTTTTCGGTTGCAGGTGCATCAGCTTTTACTGCCAACAGAATATGTCGGCCATGCACTTCGGTGCCATCGAACATCACTTTGTTGCCATTGAAGAATTGTTCCAGCTTAGCATCGTCAGCCTGTGCTTTGACAAAGTTCTCCCAGCGAAGGTCTGCGGTAAGCATGGTGCGAAGCTCAACTTCTGTGACCCCCAGCTTTTCCAGAAGCTGCTTCAAGTCCATCTGCCCTTCTTTTTTGGCTTCTTCCTGCATTTTCTGGAAACGAGCTTCGATTTCAGTGGGGCTTGCTTCCACTTTGGTGGCACGCAAATATTGATCAATCAACGTCATATCGATGAGATTGTTCAATATCGAAGCACGCAGCTTGGATGCATCCTGCGGGGCAGCGAATTTGAGTTCTCGCTGAAGTGCTGCCTCGGTAATGATCTCGCCATTGACGGTTGCTGCTGTACCTGTGGTCGATGCCTGGATGATGGGTGGCGGATTGCTGCCAGTATCCTGTGCCAGCAGCCAGGTCGGAACCCAGCCGACAATGCCTAGTGTCATAATGGTGAATGTACGTAACCCGAACATGATTCTGCCTCCTTGCGAACGCTCGAATCTATAGCAGATATGCAATGTTAGGGAAAGCCGAAGTGATTCCGGTAATCTAGCGGACTTCCAATTTATGAGAACAATTCCACTATTGTTTGAGGACAGCTTCCAGAACTTCATCTCGATCTGCGAAATATCCTTTGACGGTCGGTGTTATCAAGCGATCTGGATTGAGCGTATGTGCATTCTCGTTGGTCATTTTGAAGTACTTAGTTGAATACTGAACGATGCATTGAGAATGGGGCAGGATAAAGCTCTTCACTTCTCCAAAGTGGTTGGGAGAGCCACCGGTAGGTTGTCCAGCCAAGGTGGCTTTGGTGCGAGAATGAAAATGATAGGCATTCATCAATGCAGAAGAGAAAGTAGCAGGCCCAATCAAAACGAAGAGGGATTCCTTGTTATTAATGGGAAGTTTAGCCAGGCTGTTAATGAGCGGTTCCAGCAACGAGGAACTGCCACCACCATTGCGTCGTAAATCAATGATGACCCGGTCTGGTTTCTTGTCATTGATCTGCGTGAGAATATCCTGTGTCCATTTCTTGATGGGGTAGTTAGGGAATTCGGCACATCGGTCATACCAGATGTAAAGATTGTTATCGAGCCAGGTGAAACCATGTTGTGGACGACGTTCCTTCAAGTGGTCAGGCCAGGTTTGCGGTTTGATAGCGTATACCCATTTCGCAGGGCCTTTCGTAATCGGTGCAAGAGTAACTGTTTCTTCCTGATTGTCAGTTGTCAACAGCGTGAAATTAGCTGCTTCAGGTTTTTCCACCAGTCCTGAAAAGTGAAGCGGTTCTGTCATCTGCAAAAGTCGTTTCAACTGATTCTCTGTCTGCGAGGGGTTCTCGCTGGCGATGAGTGTGCTGAGTTTACTGCAGGCATCCTCAACAGGTGTATTGCCTATTCTGAGTAATTTTGACTGCAGAATGCGGGTATAGGCTTGATCCACCGCAAATACATACCAACCATCGGTGAGGTAAATAAAAGCAATAGGGTACTGGGTAAAAGGGATCTTACGCGAAGGATTTACTCGCGAATGGCTGTCGCCAATCTGGCTCATGATCTGCCAGAGTTTCATGACAATCTGCTGATCGGTCAGCCTGGCTGGGTCAATGTCCTGCACTGCACGATCAAACTCTGCTTCTGTCATTTTGGTGAAAGGCTTGATATGCTTGCTCTTCAACTGGCTGCTGAAGGTGGCTAAATCTTCCTTCCAGTGTGCTGCCCGGTCGGGTTGTTGCTGGGTAAATGTCAGAAAAATGGTAAGCAGATACAGGAACATGTTTGTACTCTCATGATGATTTTTCAGTTATCGTTTGATACCCTCTCCATGTCAATGACCGATTCATAGAATGCTTGCACACTGGTGGCTACTGTCTGTTCAAGCAGGAAGTCATGCGAGTTGGGTGCCACGGTTTGCATGAACTTACGCTAACCGTGCCAGCTCACCGCATAGTTATTTTTGCTGACTTACTCAGGCTGCTCAACAAATCTCATTCTCCTTTCTCTCTATGGAGTCATGTCATGATGCGATTGCTGTGTACCGGTTTGATGGTATTGTTCTGTTGCTGTCTGGTTTCTGCAGATGACAAGAAACCTCTCGATGCCAAGCAATTGGAAGGTAAATGGACCTTTGTTTCAGGCATGAAGAACGGCGCTGAAGCTGGCGACGATATGAAGAAGGCCGAGTTTGAAATTGTCAAGGACGTCATGACCCTGAACAACATGGGACAGACTTTCAAATTCAAGTTTACCGTTGATGGCAAGACCAGCCCGGCTTCGATTGATCTGGAAATGACCGAAAGCCCCTTTGGAGCTGGTATGAAAGCCAAGGGTATCGTCAGCTTGGAAGGCGATGAATTCAAACTCTGCTACCACCCGATGGGCGACGATCGTCCCAAGAAATTCGATGGCAAGGAAGCATTCCTGTTTGTGCTCAAGAAAAAGAAGTAATTCGAAACCTTATACGATGGATAGTCTGTTGACTATCCATCGTATGTATTGGAATGGTATCGCTTAATTTACAGTGGGAGCTGGGCATGAAAACAACTGGTTCAATCGTGGCTGGCGTGGTGATCTCACTGGCGATAGCATTCGGATTTGGCATGTGGATGAACAGTCTGATACCACCAGGTGAACCGCGTGCGCAGGCAGTTGAACCCTTTAATGATCCCAATGACCTCACGCCCCGTGAGCCAGTATTGCCAGTGAAGGCATATCGTGATGAGTTTGTATTCAACTGTAATGCTTGTCACTCGCCTCGCTTGACGATGACGCAGCCCGATTTGCCTGAATCGAAATGGAAAGAAGTAGTCAAGAAAATGGTGACAGTCTATGGCGCCAAAATCGATGAACCCTTGCAGGATCAGATCGTTAAATATCTGGTTGCAGTGAAAGGCGTTAAGTAAGAGTTCTCACAAAGTACCCGCACTTTGTAATTCAAGCGGATCGGATACCATGGTTTGGGTGTCTAGAAGATTGATGAGCATTTCGTGCCACGAGTTATGCCCTCAACTCATCGAAATTCGACGTGCAAATACTCTCCTCCATTGCAATGTATAGGTTTGGTCAATTCACAGTTTTTGTGAAATTTTCCTCTCGACACATCTTTTTTTGCTGTTGAAATAGTTGAACGTTTCAAAGGACTGTTTCCATGAACGATCAGCCCCACCCGAATGCCGAGCTGCCACGCACAGAAGCTTTCGTATCGGCATTTGAATCGGCGGGGACCATTGTTGCGGGAAAATACAAGCTGCTCGAACAGGTAGGTGAAGGCGGCATGGGCAGCGTCTGGATGGCTGAGCAGCGTGAACCTGTCAAGCGGCTTGTTGCGATCAAGCTCATCAAGTCCGGCATGGATACGCGATCCGTACTGGCCCGTTTCGAAGCTGAGCGACAGGCGCTGGCGGTCATGGATCATCCCAACGTCGCCCGCATTCTCGACGGCGGGACAACGGAACAAGGCCGACCGTTCTTCGTCATGGAACTCGTCAAGGGGCTTCCCCTCACCGAGTATTGCGACAGCCGGCGACTGAGCGTGCCCGAACGGCTGAAACTCTTTGCCGACATTTGCCAGGCCGTGCAACACGCCCATCAAAAGGGGATCATTCACCGCGACCTGAAGCCGGGAAACATCCTTGTTACCGAACATGATGGGAAGCCTGTGCCCAAGGTCATCGACTTTGGCCTGGCGAAAGCGCTGCACGGCGCCGCGGCGTTGACAGACATGACGCTGCACACCGCTTTCGGCACGATGGTCGGCACGCCTCTCTACATGGCTCCAGAACAGGTCGGCATCAACGCTCTCGACGTCGATACCCGCACCGACATCTATTCGCTCGGCGTGATTCTGTATGAACTGCTGACGGGCACCACGCCTCTGGAACGTCGGCAACTGAAACAAGCTGCCTGGGACGAGATGAAGCGGCTCATTCGCGAATCAGATGCCCCCAGGCCCAGCCAGCGGCTCAGTTCATCCGATGCTTTGCCAAGCGTTGCCGCCAACCGTGGCACGGAACCAAAACGCCTGACCGGTCAGGTTCGCGGCGAACTTGATTGGATCGTGCTGAAGTCGCTGGAGAAGGATCGCAACCGCCGGTATGAAACCGCGAACGGTTTCGCCATGGATGTGCAGCGGCATCTGGCGGGAGAACCGGTACTGGCCGTTCCGCCCAGCACGGGCTATCGGCTGAAGAAGTTCCTTCGTCGTTATCGCTGGCCGGTGCTTGCTGCCGGTGCGCTGGCTGTCACGTTGCTTGCCGGTATCGCAGGAACGACGATTGGCCTGCTGGAGGCGAAGAAGCAGGAAGAACTTGCGAAAGCGGAAACTAAGGCGAAGGATGAAGCACTCAAGTCTGAAAATGCTGCGAAAAACCAGGCGGAAGCCCGACGAATCGAAGCGGAAACGAATCTTGACTATGCCATGAAGGGCAACGAAATCCTCGGTTCGGTGTTCGCCCATCTCAATCCGGAAGTGAACTACGAAACGGTTGCCGAGTTGAGAATTGCCTTGAAAACGTACTTGCTGGATGCCGCGAAGAAACTGGACGAATCCGGCATCAATGATCCTCTCGCGCTGGCTGAGATGCAAAACACGCTCGGTGTGTCGTTTCTGGGATTGGGTGAGGCGGAAATAGCTATCTCGTTATTTCGACGATCAATGGAAGTGCGAAAGGCGAATCTCGGCCCTGATCATCCCATTACCCTCACCACCATGAACAATCTGGCACAAGGATATCGGGATGTCGGAAAACTTGATCTCGCACTGCCAACCTGCGAAGAAATACTGAGGTTAAGAAAAGTGAAACTCGGTCCCGATCACCCCGATACCTTCCATACTATGCTCTTTATGGCAGTAGTTTACGGAGCAGCAGGAAAACATGATCTAGCACTGCCGCTCTACGAGGAAACACTAAAGCTACATAAAGCGAAACATGGGCCAGATCACCCCGCTACCTTCAATATCATGAGCTATCTGGCAGGGGGTTACCAAGCAGCTGGAAAACTTGATCTCGCTCTACCAATCTTTGAGGAAATACTGAAGCTAAGAAAAGCGAATCTTGGGAATGATCATATCGACATCGCTCACGGCATGAACAATCTAGCAGGGGTATATCGAGCAGTCGGAAAACTTGATCTCGCTCTGCCTCTCTACGAAGATTCACTGAAGCTAATGAAAGCGAAACTCGGTCCGACTCATCACTATACCCTCACCACTATGAACAATCTTGCAGCGGGCTATTTGACTGCCGGAAAAAATGATCTTGCTCAACCACTCTACGAAGAAACGCTAAAGTTAAGGAAAACGAAACTTGGTGATGATCACCTTGACACTCTGTGGGCTACACTTCATCTTGCAGAATGCTACGAGACAGTCGGAAAGATGACTGACGCGGTGGTGTTGTTTGAGAACACGATGAAATCAGGTATGTCGAAACATGGCGCAGAGCATGTCATAACCTCTTCATCGCGGAGCAAACTTGCATGGACAACACGCAAGTCTGACTGCCCACCGCCGACACCTCAGACCATTCTTCTTTGCGAGCAAAACCGTGACGCTATCGGAAAGAAGCTCGGTCTGGAGCACTCACTTTATCTTGCTACATTGCATGACTTGGCCTTTGTATACGAAGCAGCCAAGCGTTATGACGATGCCTTGCCGCTTTGGGAGCACATGCTGAAAGTTCATTTGAAATCGAAGGACGCCAAGCTCACCGATGCCATTTACACTCTGCAATATCTGACGGCTGCCTGCGAAAAGGCTGGTAAGAAGGAGATTGCTGCTAAGTGGCAAGCAGAATTCGATGCGATAAAGAAACAATAATCGTGTTCTGAACCACCGTTCGAGTACTGCGAATTCACTGAAGTAAAGCCCGGTGATGCCAAGAATACCGATGGCGTATGAGTAATCATCATTCCATCGTTTTCAGTTCATCATCCGTTAATTCACGAATGAAATTGCAGCCTAGGTTAAAGTCGCCTTCGGGATTCAAGTGTCGATAGACAATGCATGCCAGGATATCGAAGAGCTTCTTTCCGTTATCTCCCACCAACTGCAGATCGAGCAGGGTGCCTGGTTTCAGTGATTCCTTCGCACGCAGACCAATACCCATGGGTGAAACATTGATCACCTCGCCAGCAAGGAGTGGCGCATTGGCAGTATTCAAATCGCGGTAATGCACCTGGGCTTTGATAGGAATTCGCGGATGCTGTCGTTGATCTGACTTCACGGGAGCCATGGAGAGCCGGCGGCGTACGCCCAGTTCCACCAGATCATCTTCATCCAGCTCGGTACAAAACTGGCAGCCTGTTGTCCAAAGCCCATCTTTCTGCTGTTGAGCATGCATGACACATGCCAGCACAGTAGTTACCGGCCCCAGTTCGGCATTGGGAAGATCAATGCGAATCGTATTACCTTCCTGATAACGATGGCGGAGGTTGAACCGCATGCCCAGTTCCGAAACTTCCACAATTTGAGCAGTGAACCGTGCAGTTTCACCCTCGGTAGCTTCAACCAGGGCTGTTAACTGAGTTTGAAGTCGGGGCTGTTTGCGACGTTCCTGTGAAGGGGGAACCGGCGATGAACTCGAATGGGCCATGAACGGAAACCTGTTGCTGAATCAAAATAACATTACACTGTAGCATAATTTCCATGCCATCTGCTGAAATTTCAATGCAAATCAAAGGCGTAAAATCATCATTTTAACCCATATAAAGGCGAAAACCTGCTGCGGAGGTAGTTAATTAATGCATGGTGTGATAATGGCTTGCCTGTGATGTTCAGGCACAGTTCACTGGCAGAGTAGCGTTGGCCATGTCGATGAATCTTTTCCACCAGCCAGTTTTTCATTGGCCTAAACTGATTTTTTTCAATCTGTTGATACAGTTCAGGCATGTCTTTCTCGGCCTGCACCAGGAACTGGGCTGCATATAAATTGCCCAGTGTGTAAGTAGGGAAATAGCCAATCAAGCCTGCGCTCCAATGGACATCCTGCAGGCAGCCCATGCTGTCGCTCGGAACAGTCAATCCGAACATCGTCTTGAAGCGATCATTCCAAGTGGCAGGCAAATCCTGCACTTTCAAGTCGCCGGTCAGCAGCGCCTGTTCCAGTTCAAACCGCAAGATGATGTGCAGATTATAGGTCGCCTCATCCGCTTCAATGCGGATGAAGGAAGGGCGGACATCATTGATGGCGGCATAGAACTGTTCCAGCGTGACATCTTTCAGGGTGGATTGGAAAGTGTTCTGGACTTTGCTCCAGTTGGCATTCCAGAAAGGCAGACTGCGGCCTACAAAATTCTCCCACCAGCGCGATTGGCTTTCATGAATACCCAGCGAGCAGGCGGTGCCCAGCGCTGTGCCGAAGTGCTCCGCAGGCAGATTCTGTTCGTAAATGCCATGCCCGGTTTCGTGCAAGGTGCCGAAGAATGCTTCGTTGAAAGCATGTTCATTGAAGCGAGTGGTAATGCGAACGTCCCCTGGTCCAATACCGGAACAGAATGGATGTACAGTCACATCGAGGCGACCGGCCTGGCGATCAAAGCCTAATTGTTCAGCAATCTGTTCAGACAATTCCCGCTGTTTCTCGACAGGGTAACTCCGTTCCAGGATTTCGGACGGTGCCTGAATGCCACTGCTGGCGATGGCAGCAATGAGTGGAACGAGTTGTTCCTGAAGTTGCTGAAAGAGTTGCTTTAGATCACTGGTGCGTGCGCCAGGTTCGAACTCATCGACCAGAGCATCATAAGGGTGATCTGCATAGCCAACTGTCTGGGCTTCTTCCCTTTTAAGATGGATAATGGTTTCCAGATATGGCTTGAAGCTGGCAAAATCATTCTGATGTTTTGCCGGTTCCCAGGCATTCTGGCCGGCTGAAGTTGCTTTCGCGAGTGCTACCACCAGGTCGGTAGGCATTTTGATGGCACGATCATACAGTCGGCGAATGCCTTTGACGTTGGCACGTTCTGCGTCGTTCAGGTTCTCAGCTTCTGCCTGCTCAAGTAAATCACCAGTCTGCTTGTTGATCAATTGCTCGTGACACAGCTTGGCAATGAGTGCCAGTTGATCGCCCCGAAACGCTTGCCCTTTAGGTGGAAGGTAAGTACGCTCATCCCAACCCAGTAAACTGCCTGCTGATGCCAGGGTGGCTCGTTCACGTTCTCGCTGACAGAGCTTTTGATATGCAGTCATATTCAACTCGCTAGATGAATTCAGTTCCGGGTGGAATGGTTCTGTTTCGATCAATCGACTGGATCGCTTTGTCTACTCTTTTTAGTACTGCAAATGGGTGATATTGCCATAAGTCGTTTATTTTTAATAACATCGGCCACCTGCAGCGCCCCGTGCGCGCGGTGTGTACAGTAGTGAACAAATTCGTTGTTCTTCAACCCTATACTCCACTTCAAAGATAATCAATTGGTATGTTCAAATGCAATGATCAATAATTTTTGAGACTATCTGAGACAGTTATCAGCAACCAAGCCCGTTGACATTTCCTTCGGTATTCGCTTCTTCATTGTGTAAACTACGACTGAACTTGTGGAGCTTGAGGCATGGTGATTCGCTGTTTGGTTGTGCTGTTGTTGATATTGGTGCCTGACGTCTTGTTGGCACAGACCAAGTCAGTGAACATCGTCTTCATACTGGCAGATGACCTGGGTATCAACGATTTACATTGCTATGGCCGAAAGGAACACGCTACGCCGAACCTGGATAAGCTGGCTGCAGAGGGTATGCGATTCACCAGTGCTTATGCGGCACAGTCGGTCTGTTCGCCTACGCGGGCCGCGATCCTGACTGGCTACACACCGGCTAGATTGAACATTACTACCTTCCTTCCCGGTCGAGGCGACGCTTCATCGCAGATGTTACTCCATCCCGTTATCAACCAGCAAATTCCCAATTCATACAAAACGCTGGCAAACACCCTGAAAGGCATCGGTTACACTTCCGCCTGCATCGGCAAATGGCACCTTGTCCGCAATCCTGTTGAACAAGGCTTCGACGTCTACTATCCCGGCCAGGCGACGACAACGCCATCGAATAACGAGGGTGGCAAAGGTGAGTTTGATTTAACACAAGCTGCTGAGCACTTTCTCGAACAGCATCAGGCGAAACCTTTTTTTCTTTACATGTGCCACAACAATCCTCACATACCGTTGGGAGCGCAGCCTGATCGGGTCAAGAAGTTTGCAGATACATTCAATCCGACGTATGCAGCCATGATTGAAACACTGGATGAAAGCATTGGTCGCATCATGGAGAAGCTGGATGCACTGGGACTCAGCAAGAACACCATCGTTATCTTTACTTCCGATAATGGCGGCTTGCATGTACTGGAAGGTGGGCAGACGCCAACGCACAACACGCCGTTCCGGGCTGGCAAAGGATTTCTCTATGAAGGGGGCATTCGCGTGCCTTTGATTGTTCGCTGGCCTGGGATGGTGAAGGCAGGCAGTGTCAGCGATGTGCCGGTGATCAGCACTGATTGGACTCCGACGCTGATGGAGATAGTTGGCGAACCTGATGTAAAAAGAGTTCTTGATGGCATCAACTTATATGAACTGCTCACCCAGAACAAAGCACCGGCAGCCCGTCCACTCTATTGGCATCAGCCTCACTACATGAATCAAGGCAGCCGACCTTGTGGAGCGATTCGCGAAGGCAATTGGAAACTGATCGAGCACTACGAGAATGGTCAACTGGAGCTCTTCAATCTGGAAATGGACATTGGTGAGACAACCGATGTGAGCGACAAGGAGCCAGGCCGGGTTGCAGAGATGCGAGGCAAACTTGAGAAGTGGCGGCGCGAGGTGGGAGCACAGCCGAATCTACCCAATCCCGACTTCAACCACTCTGCCTGGAGGCAACTCTATGAAGTGACTGATGTCAGCTTGTTGAAACCAGCAGCCAAATCGGGCGAGACCAGCAGGCAACTCGAAAGCTGGCGGCAGGCCTTGAACGCTGCTCTGAAAAAAGATGCGATCAAGGGAGCTGGCGTCGTCATGCTTCACCCGAAAGATGCGATCATTCATGGCGAGAAACTGCGACATGAGCCGGAGCCTCACAAGGACACGATTGGTTACTGGGCGAATATGAACGATTGGGTGGAATGGAAGACTAGTATTGGTAAACCTGGCGTATTCGCTGTTGAACTGTTGCAGGCAGCAGGCAAGGGCAGTGGCGGAGCAATGATCGAAGTTCAAATAAACGGCCATACGCTGACACACACCGTGAAAGAGACGGGACATTTTCAGCGGTTTGTACCCATCACGATAGGCACAGTAAAGCTGGATGCTGGAAGTCACGTTCTGACGATACGAGCGAAGACCAAGCCCGGCTTCGGCGTAATGGACTTGCGGCGAGTAACGCTCAAGGGCATGAAAGAGAAGCAATAGCCTTTCTTGTGCATAGCGTTGTTTACCCAGATGAGAACACTTGCAATTTGTGGGCATGGGGCAGAGCTATACACAAAACCCAGCCCATTAGCCAAAAACAATGCAAGCAAACCACCCCATTGCATCCCCGCGCCTATCGTTTACACTAATCCCATCTTACACCACCAACCAGAATGATCATGACCAAACTCATCTCGCTTGCTGCACTACTTTTGCTCGCCACCGCCAGCTATGCCCAGAACCTCAAGCTCCTCTACCTGGGTGATAACGGGCATCATCAGCCTCGAGTGCGGTTTCACCAGTTGGCACCGGTGATGAAGGCGCGGGGCATTGAACTGGTCTACACAGATCAGATGAAAGACCTGAACCCAGCGACACTCAAGGAGTATGCCGGGCTGGTGGTCTATGCGAACATTGATGCGATCAGCAAGGAACAGGCGGAGGCTTTGCTGTCGTATGTTGCTGAGGGTAAGGGTTTCATTCCACTTCACTGTGCCAGCTACTGCTTCCGCAACAACGATGAGATTGTCAAACTGATCGGTGCTCAGTTCAAGTCACATGGCACTGGCACATTCCGTACTGTTCAGGCCAAGGTTGATCATCCTATCCTCCAAGGTTTCACTTCGTTTGAGAGTTGGGATGAGACGTATGTGCATAGCAAGCATAACGAGGCCAACCGCACGGTGCTGGAGTATCGACCCCTCACCCCTAACCCCTCTCCCCGGGGGGGAGAGGGGAACCAGATGGAACCTTGGACGTGGGTGCGGACGCATGGCAAGGGTCGTGTTTTCTACACAGCATGGGGGCATGATGAACGCACCTGGGGCCATCCTGGGTTTCACAACCTTGTCGAACGAGGCATCCGCTGGGCTTGTGGCAGCAATGACCTTTCCAATGTCATCAGCTATGCTGATGCTCCGAAGATGACAGCCAAGCGAACCGATGTTGCTCCCTTTGAATATGTCCCGGCCAAGGTGCCTTTCTATCCGCCGAGCAAGACGTGGGGCGTGACGACCGAGCCGTTGCCGAAGATGCAGAAGCCGCTGTCACCCGAAGAATCGCTTAAGCATTACGTTCATCCCGTTGGCTTCGAGATGAAGCTCTTCGCCAGTGAGCCGCTGATTCAGGGCAAGCCGATCTGCATGAATTGGGACGAGCAAGGTCGGCTCTGGCTTGCCGAGACCATTGATTACCCCAATGAGAAGAAACCCGAAGGGCAGGGTCGCGACCGCCTTGTTATTTTTGAAGATACCGATGGCGATGGCGTTGCGGACAAACGCACGGTCTTTGTTGAAGGCCTCAGCATTCCCACCAGCATTGCTTTCGCACACGGGGGTGTCATCGTGCATCAGGCTCCGCACACGCTCTTCTTCAAGAACAACAACGACAAAGCGGGACCGAAGCAGATTCTCTTCACCGGCTGGGGCGTGCAGGATACGCACGCCGGGCCAAGCAATTTGCAGTATGGCCTGGATGGCTGGTTCTACGGCTCTGTTGGCTACAGCGGCTTTCGCGGCGAAGTGAACGGGGAACAACTCCGCTTCGGCCAGGGCTATTATCGCTTCAAACTCGATCCGGTTCCCCTCTCCGGAGGGACAGGGGCTAGGGGTGATGGGGAAGCTATGGTGAAATGCACCAAACTCGAATTCCTCGCCAGCACCAACAACAACACCTGGGGCCTGGGTTTCAGCGAGGAAGGGATCCTCTTTGGCTCTACCGCTAACGGCAACCCCAGCGTCTGCATGCCCATCCCCAATCGCTATTACGAGAAGGTCAAGGGCTGGTCAGCGAGCGTGTTGCCTTCAATTTCGGGCGATGCAGCCATGCACCCGATCACCGATCAAGTTCGACAGGTCGATTACCACGGCAGGTTTACCGCAGCAGCAGGGCATGCTTTGTACACGGCCCGGTTTTACCCGAAAGAATACTGGAACCGCACCGCGTTTGTGTGCGAACCGACCGGGCACCTGGTGGCGTGTTTTGAACTGACGCCCGATGGGGCCAGCTTCCGCAGCCGCAATGCCTGGAACCTGGTGGCCAGCGACGACGAGTGGGCTTCGCCAATTATGGCCGAGGTTGGCCCCGATAGCTGTGTGTGGATTCTCGACTGGTACAACTACATCGTCCAGCACAACCCAACTCCCGCCGGCTTCAAGACAGGCAAAGGGGCTGCGTATGAAACGGAACTCCGCGACAAGAAGCATGGCCGAGTTTACCGATTAGTTCCCAAGGACAAGCCGCTACCTGCGAAAGTAAATTTGAAGGGAGCGAAGCCGGAGATGTTGGTGGAGACGTTGAAGAATGAGAATTTCTTTTGGAGACGGCAGGCTCAGCGCTTGTTGGTGGAAAACGACACTTTACAAAACCGAGAAGCTGTTCTTAAATTAAGCCATCAGAAGGATCTTGACTCCATTGCAGCAAGGCATGTATTCGCGGTCATGGGTATCCTAATTAAAGGGCCTGCAGAACATCCCAGCATTAAAGGCAATGATGCGATGAATGCTGTTGCCAATATTCTTGGTTTTATCGACAAGTGCGAACGCCCTGATTTCTTCAAGGGAATAGCTGGACTTCAAGCCATCCAATACATGCAAAGGTTTGAACTGATTCAACAACCTGTCGTTCGAGATGCCATAACTATCTTGGCTGCTCAGGAAAGCAATTCGTTTTTGTCGTTACTTTGTGTCGATTCCGACCAACCATCCCCTGCATCTTCAAAAATAATATCAATCGTTGCTACCCACTACGCACGTTCTAGCGAATTCTCCAAACTAAAAGATATCATTAAATTCCTCCATTCGGCTGACCGATCTGTCTCCATCCCGATTATTCAAGCCTGGGCTGCCAACTGGCCCAACAAGCCTTTACAGCTTGACGAAGAAGGCAAGCAATATCTCACCACCCTCATCACCAAAGCCCCCAATGAAGTCCGCAGCCAGGTCATCAAACTCGGCATGATCTGGGATGCTGAAGTTACTGAGAAGTATGCACAGCAGATGAAGGGGGAGTTGTTTGAACAATTGGCGGATGCCAAAGTAACTGACGAGAATCGGCTGACCATCGCTCGCGATTTGATTGCGCTCATGCCCAGCGATGACAGTGTGGTGGAGAAGATTGTCGCAAGCATCACGCCACGCATGTCCAGTCAGACAGCTGTCACTATGATCAAGTCGCTGGAAAACAGTCTGTCGGCAAAGCTGAGTACCATTCTTCTAGGCCGGATGAAAGAGTTTACGCCCACCACACGAACGGAAGCGATCAGGCTGCTGCTTGGCCGTGCAGCATTTACGAAAGCCCTGCTGGCAGCTATCGAGAAGAATGACATACCACTGACAGAACTGAGCCTGGATCAGCGGCAATCGCTGCTGTTGCACCCCGATGAGGCTATTGCCAGCCAGGCCAAGGCACTTCTCGCCCGTGGTGGCGGCTTGCCCAGTGCTGATCGACAGAAAGTCATTGATAGCTGGCTGCCTCTGACCAAGAAGATTGGCGATGCCCCCAAGGGCAAGCTCATCTTCACCCAGCATTGTGCCAAATGCCATCAGTATGCCGGGGAAGGCAAGCACATAGGCCCCGATCTCACCGGCATGGCTGTCCATCCCAAAGAAGAACTCGTGATCCACATTCTCGATCCGCATCGATCGGTCGAAGGCAACTATCGCAGCTACACGGTAGTGCTGAACGATGGCAAGGTGCTCAATGGCATGATGGCTGCGGAGAGCAAGACCAGCGTTGAGATTATCGATACCGAAGGCAAGACCACTGCCATCCAGCGGGATGATATTGATCAACTGGTTGTCACCAACAAGTCGCTGATGCCTGAAGGCTTCGAAAAGCAGATGAACGAAGCTGAGTTCACGAACCTGATGGAGTTCCTGACCCAGAAGGGCAAGTACGTTCCGCTGCCTCTCGACAAGGTAGCGACTATCACCACGGCCAAGGGAATGTTCTTTGGCGACGAAGGTACCTTTGAACGGCTGATTTTCCCGGATTGGAAGCCCAAGACCTTTAACAGTGTGCCGTTCCTGTTGATTGATCCGCAGGAAGGGAAGATCAACAACGCCGTGCTGCTCTACGGCCCGCAGGGGCAGAAGGCGCCGAAGATGCCCCGGACGGTTTCCATCCCGTGTGCTGCCCCGGTGAAAACATTGCACTTCCTCAGTGGTATCAGCGGTTGGGGCTACCCTGCCACCAATCGGCAAAGCACTTCGATGATAGTTCGTCTGAAGTATGCCGACGGACAGACTGAAGATCATCCGCTTCGGAATGGTGTTCACTTTGCCGACTATGCCGGCAAGACCGATGTGCCTGAATCGAAGTTTGCTTTTGATCTTCAGGGACGACAGTTGCGCTATCTGTCGGTGTCGCCGAAACGCAGCGAGCCACTGGCGAGCGTGGAATTGGTGAAAGGCAACGACCCGACAGCGCCAGTGGTGATGGCGATTACGGCGGAGCTGAGATAAGTCTGTGGGACACGATTATATCGTGTCATGACTATCGGTTGTCGTAAGCACTGTCACGATACAATTGTGACCCACGAAAGAGTGAGACATGATTATATCGTGTCATAATTATCGGTTGTAGTTTGCATTGTCACGATACAATCGTGACCCACGGAAGGTGGGATACGATTTCATCGTGTCATGGAATTTCGCTGTCGCAAGTGTTGTCACGATACAATCGTGACCCACGGGACACTTTTACTTTTGGTTAAATATTGGGCATCCAAATGGAATATTGAGACGCGTTCGAATGCAGGCAGAAGAGAAAGGCCATTGGTCAGGCTGTGATGCCAAGCCTGCTTTGACAGGATTGGCTTCGATGTAGTGAATTATCCTCTCTAACTCGTCTTCATCACGTACCCAATGGTCATAAGACTCTTTCTGCCAGAATGTGCCTTCTCTCTGAAGGAGTATGTTGCACTCACGTGCAGTGTAACGATTGATGGAGTGTTGAATGCGCTCACGGGGTGTGCGTTCGTTATCGTGAGTCAATGTAGCAATCCAATCATCACGAGGAGTAAAAAGCCAATGCATATGACTTGGCATGATTACATAAGCCAGCAAGTCGTATCGTTCACCGGCATGGAACTGCAATGCGTTGACAATCAATTGGGCCAGGGCAGGGTTTTCGAGGTCGCGACGGGCAGGTGTAGAATCCAGCCACTGTTCCATGTCCTTGAAATCCCACTTCCAGTGAAGGAGTTGCCAGTCCCTGGCACTTAGATGAGCAGGTTTTGCACGACGTTTTCTTTCCATTCGAGCTTGCTGAAGTGAGAGCAATCCCTGAGCAGGGATACTTCCATCCAGACAGGTTGTCAGGAAATAGGTAGCATTCGGAACGTCCCAGTGTGGCAGGTTGCGTCGTCGGATGCGTTCCTGGTTCATGAGGCAGTCTCGCGAGAGTTTCTATCATTCGTGGGAAACGATTTTCTCGTGTCATGATTATTGGTTGTAGTAAGTGCTCTCACGATACAATCGTGACCCACAGGAGTGTGGGATACGATTATATCGTGTCATGATTTTCAGTAGTTGCAAGCGCTGTCACGATACAATCGTGACCCACGGATCAAGTCCTGAATTTCGTCGAAGGTGGGCGGCGGGCGAATTGTTCTAGTTCGTCGCCTATCATGCGGAAGGTATCGATGCCGACGAAACGCTGGCTGATGGCGTGGGCATTCTTATGCAGGATGCGTTCATCGTAGATTTTGTTGAGCGCCTTCGCCAGGTTTTTGCCGGTGAGCCTGGCTCCGGGAATGGTGACACTGACACCGAGCGCCTCGCCTCGTGCAGCATTGTCGAACTGGTCGTGGGCTAGCGGAGTAATCACCTGTGGCACGCCCCAGCGCAAGCCCTGCGACATGGTGCCGATCCCACCATGATGAATCAGCGTGGCGGCATAGGGGAGTATCTGCGAGAGAGACAGAAACGGACAGTGCAGAATCGTTTCTGGTAAGGGTTGTGGAATCTGCTCTGCAAAGGGAGTCAGCAGGATCGCACGGCAGGGCAGTTGCTGACAGGCTTCCACCGCAGCCTGGAACAGTTTGGCACCCACCCGCATGGCGCTGCCGAAGGTGACGACGATGGGTGGTGGGCCGGATTGAATGAACTCCAGCACTTCCAGGGGCAGGCCATCCGGATTGGCATTATCGTAAAAGGGGAAGTCCATTAATTTGATGCTGGCTGGCCAATCGGCTGCTGGTGGCGCGAACCAGGATGGGAAGAGTCCCAGTGTCAGTTCCCGGCTGTGAATCCAGTCGCGGAAGTAGTTCTTCACTTTGGGCAGTACGAGTTCCTTGCGGTATGCACCAACGACCTTGTTCATGGTGGGGGTGATGAACATTTTGTCAGCAAGCCAGTAGAATCCACGCACCCAGGAACGGGGCCACCAGGCTGGGATCGCCATGGTGGGCAGGTGGGGAGGACGATCCACGCTGAGAATGACTGTCGGGGAAAGATGCACACTGGCCATTTTCAGGCCGTGCGTTTCCCTGGCGATGCGGGCGCCGAAGGCCAGGGTGCCTGCAACTACCACGATGTTTGGATTGCGGTTGAATTGTTCAATGATGTATTGATGCTGCTCTTCCACCATGCGGGCCATGAGTGGATGGCCGACCACGGCATTAAAGCTCTTGACGGGATGCCAGAGATCCGGGTTCTCCATCGTGTTCAGGTATTCCTGTTTGTTCCAGAACTCATCCATGATCAGGTCAGCACTTTCGACGGCTGACCTGAAATAGCCATTGCAGAGCAGACGGACATGGTGGCCACGGTCTTTAAGATGTCTGCCCAGACCGATGAAGGGGAAGGTGTCTCCAGCGCTGCCGAAAGGTAGGAGCAGGAACTCAGCCATGGGTCAGGCCGACTGTATAGAATGTGGATGGAGTAGCGAACATACCATACCGTATGAATGACGAGAAGAAAAATACGAAGATATGTTACGAAAGTAACAATTCATTGATGGCAAGGAAGAGTGCATGCTTCCCATAGGATCGGATGATTCAGACCTGAGGCAGCCACCCTGGCTGACTTACAGCCTGATTGGGCTGAATGTCATTGTCTTTGTGCTGCTCCAGGGTATGGGGACCAATGAAGCATTTACCTATTCGTATTCGCTGGTTCCTTACGAGTTTCTGAGCGGGCATGATCTGGTGACCCAGGGAGATTACCTGTGGGATACGGTCAAACGTGAACCAGTAGCAGAAATTCCACATGGCATCATTCGGCTGCGGCCTTCGCCGGAACCAGTTTACATCACGTTGCTTACCAGTCTGTTCATGCATGGTTCATTCATGCATTTGCTGGGAAACATGCTGTTTTTATGGATATTTGGCAAGCATCTCGAAGATGCCTTGGGGAGTTTCCGATTCCTGGCGTTTTACCTGGTTGCAGGTGTTTCCGCGTCGCTGATCCACATACTTTTCAACCAGGAATTTCCTGAGTGCATCATCCCTACGCTCGGTGCATCGGGGGCGATCTCGGGAGTGCTGGCTGGTTATGTCATGTTGTTCCCGCACAAGTTGATCGCGGTGATTGTCTGGTTTTTTGCGGTGGAACTGCCTGCCTGGGTGTTTATCGGTGTCTGGTTCGGGTTTCAAATCCTAAACGGACTGGCAAATCCAAACGGTGGTGGCGTGGCGTATGGAGCCCATATTGGTGGCTTTGTCGTAGGGCTGGCACTCATCGTGCCATTCAGCACCGGACGTGAATTGGAAGAAAGTTATTGGAGATATCATTAGATTTTTCGTGCTTCCTCTCAAAAGGACGTTATTCTAAGCTAGGTTTGATTGGTGCCTTTCCGCCACGCAACAGTTGCTGCCTATGAGTTCCACATTGTATCCTGCTTTG
Source organism: Planctomycetia bacterium (assembly GCA_016795155.1). NCBI lineage: Bacteria > Pseudomonadati > Planctomycetota > Planctomycetia > Planctomycetia bacterium. The sequence goes on from JAEUIE010000005.1 coordinate 113,075, forward strand.
CAATCGATCCTCGTGGCCCTACTAGCTGCATTTGGGCTGATCACGGTAGGCCGCTGGCTGAAGACCGATGAGTACAAGATGTGGACGTGGGGCTGGCTGGTCTTTGCCGGCGGCATTGCAGTGCTTTGCCTGGCCCCGGTTTTCCCTGAGATAGATGAACGTATCATCCTGATGCTGCAGACGGCATCTGTTGTAGTTTTCAGCGTCCAACTGGCACGTGGCACCTTGCTTGCCATCAAGGCAGAGGATGTCCGGTTGTATCGCATTCGCCGGGCCATTATTTCGCTGATGATTCTGCTGACCGTTTTGACGCTGCTGATGGCCATCTGGCGCTGGCCTTTTGTGGTCAGGCATACCTTGTGGGATGAACATTATCTGTGGAACGGACACTGGATCATCAGTTTTTCGGTACTGTGCAGTTGGATGGTTTTACGCAATCAGCCCCGATGGTACCTGCGGAAGTCGAACGTTCTATTTGTCTCAGCGTTGGGCCTCTTGGCGGTGTTGGAGATATTCATCATCGGATTGATCCTGGCATACGATGATGTGGTGCCGGCGACTGTACAGGAATTGTTGCGAATTCTAACTCTGGCAGAGCCGATTGTGCTACTGCTGGTAGCTTTGGCGATGCACACCATGATTCTGGATGGTCTCATTCACCAGTTGGAACGTACGCTGGTGCATGTGTCCAAGAATTCAGCCAGGCTGAAACAGATGGCAGAGCGCGATCCGTTGACTGCGGTGCTCAATCGCCATGCCTTCTACTCGATGGTGGGTTCCAAGCGGGATGATGACAGCAGACCTCTGGGTGGGAGCGTAGCGGTGCTGGATATTGATAATCTTAAACCACTGAACGATAAGCATGGCCATCAGGCTGGCGATGCAGCCATTCGAGCGGTCGCCAAGGCAATCCGCAGTGTAGTGCGGGCGGAGGATTTGCTGTTCCGGTGGGGTGGCGATGAATTCATGGTGATCCTGCCTCATGTCACGATAGAAGAATCCCGCTGGCGTTTTGAGAAACTCAACATGCTGCTGGCGAAAACGACTATTCCAGGGATTGATCATCCGATTGATATTACTCTGTCAATTGGCATCTCGCCGTTTTCATCGACCAACAGTCTGGAGAAAGCCATCGAAGAAGCTGATGAACGGATGTATGCCCGCAAGAGCGAAAGAAAACGGGAACGCGCCAAGACAGCCGCGAGTTAAGATTGAAACTCATTTCGCGAGATAGGAACGAACTGCACCTTGTCTCCCACTGCCAATCTGAAATAGTTTTCTGCCAGATCAACCAGTTTGAGATTAGTTCTGCCGATTAGCGCCCAACCGCCTGGTGTGGCTTGTGGATAGATGGCGGATTGTTTCCCCACTATGGCGACGCTGCCCGGTGGCACACGCAGTCGGGGTGTTTCACGGCGGCTGATGCCATGCAGCGGTTCAGGTAGCCAGCCCAAGTAGGGAAAACCCGGCGAGAAACCGATGGCATAGACCGTGAAAGTTGTCTGGCTATGCAGTTGGATGACTTCACTAGTCGTTAGCTTCAACTTTCGGGCGACGGCTTCCAAGTCTTCGCCTAACTCGTAACAGCAGTGAATGGTATGCTGGGTGACTGCAGACTTCACTTTGCTGAACTTGAGTTGCTGCAATTGGCTGATGCAGTCCTGCATTGACCAGATGAACGGATCGAAATGAACAGCCAATTCGTGATAAGCGAGTACGACATCCTGCACGGCAGGCCAGTTTTGCTGGCGTATGGTTTGGTACAGTGCCTGGGCAGAATCGATACCGTGGCAGGTGACAAGAACTGCCTGGTCGCCCAGGTGCTGGATTTGCTCAATTCCAGTTGTTTTTCTGCCTCTAGCCATAAGTGTGGAAGATAACAGGCTATTGAGTTGGCAACGACCCCGTGAACCTTTAATATATCCATATGATGGCAGTCGCTATCGGTTTATGACAGTTTCAAGGTTTACGGAACCGGGTTACTACATGAGGATTGCAATCGCAGGTGATCATCGAGGCTTTGAACTCAAAAAGCGGTTGATCGCCATGCTGGAAAAATTGGGGCATACGGTTGAACACCTCGGTTGTCATGGCCCAGAAGCTTGTGATTACCCTGATTTGGCTATTGCCGTTGGTGAATCGGTTGGAATGGGGCAGGCAGATCGAGGTATTTTGATCTGCGGCACAGGCATCGGCATGTGCATGACCGCCAACAAAGTGGTGGGTGTCCGTGCTGCCAACTGTCACGATATCATCACCGCTGAGTTATGCCGTCGGCACAACGATGCCAATGTTTTGTGTCTTTCAGGCGATTTACTCGGTGAAGACCTGGTGGAACGTCTGGTAAAGACCTGGTTGACGACCGATTTTGAAGGCAACTCCCGACATTCACGCCGGGTTGACAAGATCGTTCAATACGAAAACAGCCATATCTCCCGTTGAGCAACTTTCGAACACACGATGCTACTGCAGTGGCAAGGATGAGTGATGAGCAACTCTCAGAAGAATGTTGTTACCCCATTGAAAAAAGAACCGGTACAACTGTTTGGCACATCCATTCCCGGCAAAGTGATTGCGAAGGAAAAACCGCCAACACCTGCACCGCCGCCGGTAGCAACTCCAGTAAAGGTGGCTGAACCGGTTGCGCCACCACCAGCCATTGCGGAAACGCCGAAGCCGGTTGTGGCTGCCAAGCCTTCGGTGAGTGCCAAGCCTATCAGGGTGGTTGATAATACCATTCGCAAGTTTGCCGATCTCAACCGTCGGCAGCAGATACTCGACGATGAAGTGGAAGCTGAACTGGCTCAGGCTCTGGGCGAGATGTCAGCCGATGGCCTGTATGCTGCGGATTCTGTTTCCACACGCACTTCCGGGCCTGGTGGCAACAAGAAAGGCAAAGTGCTCAGCATTCATGGCGACGATGTTTTTGTCGACATCGGTGGTCGCAGCCAGGGTGTGGTGCCTTTTGAAAGTTTCGCCACCGAACCCAAAGTGGGCGATGAAATTGAAGTAGTGATCAAAGGCTTTGATGGTGCCAACGGTTGTATGCTGCTGGCATTGCCTGGTGCCGCGGAGCGCGTAGTCGATTGGTCCAGCGTGGCACGAGGTATGATTGTGGAAGCTCGCGTGACGGGAACCAATAAAGGTGGCCTAAGCGTTGAAGTGAATCAGATTCGAGGCTTTCTCCCGATCAGCCAGTTGGAAATGTTCCGTGTGGATGACACCACGCCTTATGTCAATCAGCGTTTGCGTTGCATGGTCACCGAGGTAGACCCTGCCGAAAAGAACCTGGTGGTGAGCCGGAGGGCCTTGCTGGAGCAGGAACGTGCCGAGGCACAGCAAAAGCTGTGGGAAGAACTGGCCGAGGGCCAGAAACGAACCGCGATTGTTGGCAACATCAAGGAGTTCGGTGCATTTGTCGATCTGGGTGGCTGCGATGCCCTGTTGCCCACGCCGGAAATGAGCTGGCAGCGGGTGGATGATCCTGCGAAGTTTGTCACGCCCGGTCAGCGACTGGAAGTGAAAGTCATTCGGCTCGACAAGGAACGCCGCAAGGTGACGGTGAGCCTGCGGGAATGCATGAGCAGTCCATGGGATGAAATGGAGAACAACTTCCCGGTAGGTAGCATTGTGAACGGCAAAGTGGTCAAGATCATGGACTTCGGTGCTTTCGTAGAATTGGCGCCGGGCATTGAAGGACTGCTGCATATTTCCGAACTCGCCAGCAAGCGTGTTTATCGCGTGACGGATGCAGTCAAGCAGGATCAGCACGTGGAAGTGAAGGTTATCAAGTATGATCCGGCAACCAGGAGACTCAGCCTCTCTCTAAAAGCTGTGCAGAAAGAGCGTGAGGATGCCGCCCAGGCAACAGCAGAAGAGAGTGCAGCCCAGTCGGAAGCCGAAGCAGATGCAGCACCACGCAAGCCCATTCATCGCCGGACTGATCTCAAGGGCGGGCTGAAGTAACATTTTTCCGGGATGCATCACGATGCAGGAATCGGTCAAGGCAGGGTATCTGATCTTCGACATCGAGACCATTCCCGATGGACAACTAATTGCTGAAACAAAGTACCCCGATCTGAAGTTGACGGCACACGAGGCCATCGTTCGAGCCCAGGATGAGGCTCGAGCCAGTTCATCGTCCGGTTCTGATTTTCTGCCATTAACCTTCCATGTTCCGGTGGCCATTTGCGTTCTGAAAGTGGGAGTTGATTATCGACTGCAATCGCTCGGTTGCCTGGATGAGCCTCTCTATCGTCCGGAAGTGATGGTGGCACAATTCTGGAAAGGGGCCACCCATTACAATGCAAAACTGGTCAGTTTCAACGGCAGGCAGTTTGATATCCCCGTTCTGGAACTCGCAGCGTTTCGCTATGGCCTGCAAATTCCCTGGCACTTCAAAGGGGATAATTCAAACAGAGGCTTCAAGGATAAAGGTCCACGAAACCGCTATAGCGAACTGCATCTCGATCTGATGGAGTTTTTCTCCAATTACAATGCTTACCGCATGACAGGTGGGCTGAACCTGCTGTCTAAGCTCATTGGCATTCCCGGCAAGTTTGAAATGAATGGTTCGAGTGTTTACTCGATGATACTCACCGGCAACCATGCCGCAGTGAATGAATACTGTTCCTTTGATGTGCTGGATACCTATTTTGTATTTCTCCGGTCAATGGTCCTGACAGGCAGTCTGACTCTGAGTGAAGAGCAGCAACTTCGCACCGAGGCACATGCCTGGTTGCACACTGAATCAGAAAAGCAGCAGCATTTGAAACGGTATCTCGAACGCTGGCCAGTGCCTGATAATCATGCAATACTAGCGACGCATGCCTGAGAGTTTGATAAATAACCGTGGCAGGGTTATTCGGTGCTCCGAATGACCCTGCTAGATGTGCAAAAACACCGTATTCTTGCAGGGTCATGCATGACTACATGCATAACCCTGCCACAACAAACAAATTCTTTGACAGGTTCCTCAGTACATTTCCATCGAGTGATGCATGTCTACTCCATCTGATCAACTGGCACACTGGCTTGCTCAGGAGAAGGAGCAGCGCGAACGGTTACAGAATGGAGTTGGGCCGGGTGTCAATCATCGCGATCAGGTGATCGGTATGAATGGCATGCAGATCATGCAGGCAATTCTTTCCGGCAAGCTGCACTATCCGCCGATTGCCCAGACGCTTGACTTTATGCTGATGGAAGTGAGCGACGGTCATGCCGTGTTTCAGGGCACGCCTGGCGTGGCACATTTGAACCCGATGGGCACGGTGCATGGCGGCTGGTTTGCCACTCTGCTCGATTCAGCAGTAGCCTGTGCGATTCAGACGATGATTCCGGCGGGCAGAGCATACACTACTACCGAACTGAGCATGAATATCGTCCGGGCGCTGACACCCAAAGTGCAGCGAGTTCGGGCAGAAGGCAACGTTTTACACTGTGGCAGACAACTGGCAACCGCAGAGGGAAAACTCTATGGGCCGGATGGTGTGCTGTATGCACATGCGACTACGACTTGTTTTATCTTCGAAATTCCATCCTGAAAATGAAATCGTTTCTCAAGCAGTTCTCATTGCTTTGAATTGTGCAGATTACCCGTTCTGACAGGGATCAGAAGTTCTTTCCGACACCCCCTTGCGTTGCACTTGTTGTGCCGTCTATAATAGCCTCACACCGCTTGATGATCCCACCTAGAACCTACAGGAAGGAAAGTGCAGTGAACTATCTGCGACGTGCTATTTTAGCTTTCACCGTAATGATGACACTGGCTCTGTGCGTTGGTGTGCAGGCTGATTCCAAGCTGGATATTTCCAACTGGAAAGAGATTCTGCCAGATGCTGTTTATACCAGGTTGGTGGAGGAATCAGGCAAAAAGCTGACCAGTTATACTGCCAGTGCTTCGCAGTTCAATCAGAATGGCAAGCGCATCCAGGCTGAAGCGACGAACGTGATTGTTTATGCGGAGATTGCACAACGTGCGGGGCAGGCCAATGCCGGCGCACTTCGCAAAGTCGCTGAGGATTTGCTCGAAGCAGCCAAGGCCAAGAAGGGTGATGAGTGCAAGGCACTTGCAGCCAAGGTTAACGAATACAAATCGCTATCAGGCAGCAAGTCGGCTGACCTTGATCTGGCCAAGGCGACCAGCCTGGCTGTCATTATGGATGTCTCTGTCAAGGATGTTGATCGCAACCTGACACAATACAAACGGCTGACTTCAGCTTCATTCGGTGCCAAGGGTAAGGCAGAAGAAATTGAAAACGCGATGTACAAGCTGGCAGCGCTGAGCGTCGCTACCACCGCCCATGTGCCTACGGCTGATCTGCCCAAGGGAAAGACAGCGAAAGATTGGCTCGCATCTGCTGAAGAGATGCGAAAACATGCCCTGGCTGCTGCCGGAGCCGCCAAAGGTAAAAAGCTGACTGAACTCAAGAAGGCGGTGAACGATCTCAATGCTGCCTGTGCGAAATGTCATGAAGACTTCCGCGTTGAAACGAATTAGTTTCCGGCAGCGTGGTTTGAGGATAGAGTCTGTAGCATGCTAAAAACAGCGGGATGGACCTGCTGTTCGCCCACACTTCCGGGAGAAGGTCATGATGCCCAACTCCGCGGTGACCACTGTGCCACCCGATTCACCTGATCTGGCAATCACGTCAGATCAATTGTGCCGAGCTTTGTCTCATTCAGGAGTTCCGGCCTTGCGGCTGGTAACGGTTCTGGAGCAGGAGGATATGGTTATCCTCTCCGGCAGGTTGCCTAGTTTTTACTTGAAGCAACTGGCACAGGAAACGGTCATACCCCATCTGGGGGATCGTCACCTTGAAAACCGCATCACGGTTGTTCAGCATTAAGTCGGCTTGTCGCTGGCTGATGCTGATGGCGTTTATCCTGTCCATCTGCCTGGTGGATGTGGCAGTGCTTGGCGCTGGCATGAACATGCTGGGCTGGTCTCAGTGGGATTATGAAGCACTGAAAAGCCTGTTGTACGCAGGCGTCATCCTTTTTATTCTGTCCCTGGTTGGACAGTTCCTGTTTCGCTCTTCTTCGCATCCGGAATGAACATCATGCCAATTTGGATTCTGCTATTGAGTTTAACCGTTTCGAACTTGGCTGAAACCGATTATCCGAACCGCCAGTTGCTGATCGAGCCAGGACAGCTTGCCAAAGAGATTAACAACAATGGCTGGCGTATACTCGATGTTCGCAGTGCACAGGCCCATGCTGCAGGGCATGTACCGCAGGCCATGCGGGTGGATGGCAGCGAGTGGGCCAAGGCATTTCAGGATGGCAAAGATGCTTCAGGCTGGAGCAAACGACTGAGTGAACTGGGGCTGACTCGCGATAGCAAAGTGGTGGTCTATGATGATGCATCCAACAAAGATGCAGCCCGGGTCTGGTGGATTCTGAAATTCTGGGGTGTGCGAGACGTTCGATTGCTGCATGGCATGTGGAACGGTTGGAAATCCGGTGGGTACGAACAGTCGAAGCTGATCATGCATGCAATCCCCACTGATTTTGAAGTACAGCGTCAGGAAGGCAGGTTGGCGACAAAACAGCAGATACTGCAATACCTGCAGGATAAATCTGCCGGTATCATCGATGCCAGAACCGAAGCTGAATTTACTGGTAAGAACAAGCTGAACAACAAGTTTGGCGGTTGCATTCCCGGTGCGAAGCATCTCGACTGGGCTGACCTGGTAGAAAGCAAAACGCAGCGGTTCAAAAGCGCGGATGAATTGAAGTCATTGTTTGCAAGCCATCAGATTGATTTGAACAAGCCACAGGTGGCACATTGTCAGAGTGGTGGCAGGTCATCGGTCATGAACTTTGCCATGGAATTGATGGGCGCCAAGGCAGTCAGAAACTATCATGCCAGTTGGGGTGAATGGGGCAACAGCGATGATGTACCGATTGATTTGAAAGCGAATAAATAATTTGTTAGTGGAATGGTGAATTTCTGTGAACGATAGTGGTTGAAACAGCAGCTATCTCACCTCGACGTAATAGTCGTACTCTGGCACAATGCCGACTTTCCTGGTCACAGGCAGTTATTGTGTCATGTCAAGCAAAGCTCGCTTCTTCGAGTGGTTTATCCAGGGAACGATTCTGGTAAGTATACTGGTACACCTGGTTGATCTGCAACTGGTACGCGACCAGGACAAGGGGACTCTGGTATCAGTATTAAACATTATTGATATCGTAGTAGTCATTATTTTCTCAATCGAGTATCTGGTACGCTGGTACTACGCACCTGATCGATGGCGTTATCCGTTTACGTTCATGGCTATGATCGACTTGCTGGTCATTCTACCATTTTACCTGAGTTTTCTACTTGATGTGCGTTCGCTACGTGTCATCCGTATGGCGCGGGCGTTGCAGTTGCTGAAGTTCTACCGTTACAGCCAGTCGATGCAGTCGTTCGTAGCCACCATCCGCAAAGTGGGGATACAACTCGAAGTCATGGGATTTGTGCTGGCTTTTGTGGTATTAGTCAGTTCGACAGCGCTGTATGAAGCTGAGCGTGATGTTCAGCCTGACAAGATCAGGCATATGGGTGATGCACTTTGGTGGTGCGTGGTAACTCTGGCGACAGTAGGTTATGGCGACATCAGCCCGGTAACGACGCTGGGACGAACGATTGCTACTCTGACGATGATTGTTGGCCTGGGTATTTTTGGTACGTTCATCTCAATCATCGGCAGTGCCTTCATCTCCGCCATGCAGGATGAAGAACATCGATCGCTGACGTTAACCCTGCCTGTCTATCGCAGGCTGAAACAATGCATGAAGGAATGTGATGAACCAGTAGATATTGAGCACTTGAAGCACCATGCCGAACAAGCTGTAATGGAATACATTGCTAGAAAAAGGAATGATGACCTGCGCGAATGAAATCAATCCGCATCGGTTAGCAAGTGTCCGAGTTTTTCTTTTTTGGTCTGAAGATATCGCTGATTGTAATCGGTGGCTGGTACTTGAATGGGAACCCGTTCGACGATCTTGAGGCCAAAGCCTTCCACGCCGACGACTTTCTTGGGGTTATTGGTCAGCAGGCGGATATTGCGAATGCCCAGGTCTGCCAGGATTTGTGCGCCGATGCCATAGTGTCGTAAATCGGCAGCGAAGCCGAGGGCACGGTTAGCTTCAACCGTATCAAGGCCCTTTTCCTGTTGCAGGGAATAGGCCTTCAGCTTGTTAAGTAAGCCAATGCCTCGTCCTTCCTGACGCATATAGAGCAGAACGCCTTGACCTTCGCGGGCAATCTGGGCCAGGGCATGTTTCAATTGTGGGCCACAGTCGCAAAGCTGGCTGCCGAGTATATCACCTGTCAGGCATTCGCTGTGAATGCGCACCAGCACCGGATCATCCTGCACAGGCACCTGGCCCGTGGTGGGGTCTATGACACCAAGATTTCCAGCACAGATAGCCAAGTGTGGTTCGGGATCGACAACGCTGCTGTAAGCAAACAAACGGAATGGGCCAAATTCAGTGGGCAGATCAACGGTCAGTTCCCGTTTGACCAGTTTCTCGCGAGTGCGGCGGTATTCGATCAGTGCTGCAATGGTCGTCATCTTCAGTTGATGCGTCTTGCAATATTCGATGAGGTCAGGGACGCGGGCCATGCGTCCATCAGCAGTCAGAATTTCACAGATTACCGCAGCTTCCTGAAACCCGGCCAGGCGGGCCAGATCCGTGCTGCCTTCGGTATGTCCGGCACGCACCAGTACACCACCTGGAGCAGCGCGTAAGCCATCAACGTGACCAGGCTTGGCCAAGTCGGCAGGCGTGGTGCGTGGGTCCATCGCTACTTGGATAGAACGAGCTCGATCAAACGCACTGGTGCCGGTGGTAACACCAGTCTTGGCGTCAAACTTGACGGTGAATGCAGTGCCGGTGCGAGTCGTGTTGATGGTGGTTTGCGGCTCCAGCCCCAGGCGATCGCAGATGGCAGGCGACATCGACAGGCAGACAATGCCTCGTCCCTGGGTGAGCATGAAATTGATTGCCTCGGGCGTGACCTTTTCTGCGAGGAGAACGAGGTCACCTTCGTTTTCGCGGTGCTCATCATCAACGAGGACGATCATGCGACCGGCTTTAAGTTCCGCCAGGGCTTCTTCAATACTGCAAAAGGGGCTCGACATGACAAACCTGAAAAAGAAGGGTGCCAGCTATCATTCTATGAGTGCGTCCGGCCTGTTATCAGAACGGAAATCGAAAAGTAGAGAGACGTGCAATTTCTGTGATATTAAATACTCAACATCCGGTGATCGTGCCACACTTCGATGTGTACTCACGTCGAAGTGTGCTGCTATTGCTTGCGTGTCTCTCTGATTAAATGTGATGCCACTTTGTTCTTCGCAACCACACCCCGACTGAGTACAGTCGGAGTATGGTACTGATTCCGAGTGCAATTGCCTTTGGCTTATTCAACGGTTGCCAGATTGGAGAAAATCACCCGGCCGGTGTTACGTTTGAGAGGATCAACTACTTCGAGGCTGATCTTGGGATGAATTTCCGCCTGTTCCGTGGAAAGCTGATCGCCAGTAGTATCGGGGGCTTTGCCAGTCAGTTGCAGGGCAAACTTTCCGCCGCCAGCAGGCACCGTAAAGCGGAGGATGCTCTGATACAGGCTGCCTCGCTTGCTGTGTTCCACACGGTCTGCTAGAACCGGTGAACGGGCGATGACTTCATAGGCATCTGCAGGAAGCTGCTTACCCGCGCCATCTCGTTCCTTGAGTACTTTGATGCTGAAATCGGCTTGCGGTTTGCGATAAATGTCTCCACTGTCGCCGGTAGCAGCATGCACTTCAAACCAGTTCAGGGTGACTTGCACGACCGTGTTTTCGGGAAGTATGGTAACTGCAGAGGAGGCTGCACCGAAAGGTTTCCAGGCAAGCTGAGCCAGATCGTGCCGAGCAGCTGATTTCGATGCAGTAAATTCCATGACCTGATCGCCATTGTTGTCGCGGAACAGACCAGTCCAGACCTGGCCTGGGCGGTTGAGTGTTGCCTGGTACCACTTGGCGCCACGCAGAACATCGTGGGTCAGGAAGCGAAGCCTTGGAGCTTGGCCGGGCAGGTCAGCGTAGCCATCGGTCCATTGCATGGTAACGCAGACGGTCTTAGCGCCTTTCAGGCTGGCCATATCGTGAATGAATTGCTCGAAGCGGATGCCACGCTGGAAGTGGGCTTTGTCAAGAGCATCAAGCGCTTCCTGTCGTTTCTGATATTCGAGTCGCTTGGCTTTGGTGGCATCGTCCAGTGTGAAATCATTCAGTATTCGGTTGCGCATGACACGCAGTTCCAGTTTTTCATTTTCGATGCGAGTGGTTTCCTCAGCCCATTCTTCCTTGCGGTTCAAAAGGGCTGGTGTCAGCCAGGGTTTGCCTAAGACCGATTCACCCAATTGCTGAAGCTGGAACGGAGAACCAGCATCGATTCGTACCAGAACGACTTCATCGTGAGGATTCTGCTTCAGGAATTCTTTTGCCAGGAGTGTGCTTTGGCCAGGTGCATCGCCTTCTGGCAGAGGTGCAGGCTTCAGATCTGGATTGAGTTCAGCGGTTGCGTCAATTAACCTGGTGTTTTTGGGGAATCCTTCACCGATCCATTTTTCAAACTGTCGGAAATCATCACCAATGATCACGGCACGTTTTGCGGGTTTAGGCAGCGTGGCAGGAATGTGTGCAACTGGCAGGGTACCCAGTTCCTGGCCAATGGCTGCGAACTCAACCGCGCCGAGTTGTGAGGCAGGGAAGGGGCGGGCGATTTGAGGCAATCGCACGGTTGAGATATTGTCCTGCTTAGCCAGTTCGGTGATGCGTGATGGAGGAGCCAGGCCGGTGACAATTGGCCCCAGGCTGCCTTCGGTGATGAACATGGTTTCAGAGCGGAGCAGTTGCAGGCGGAAGTCGTTGTCCAGTTGTGGGCTACGCAGCACCAGTTCCAGATGCATGAACTTGTCCAGGTCGCCATCTGGAACCTTGGTCAGGTAACCTTTCAAGTCAGGGCTGATCTTGTCGAGATATTCTTTGCCAGCAGGTGCTGCGGTCGGTTGTGCAATATCGGGTACAGGGGGTGATGTTTCTGCAATGACAATAGCCAATCGTACAAGTGGTGTCTTGCCAGCGACTGCACTGGCAGCTTTCAGGGAAGTAGGTAGAGTCACTTCCAAGTTGGAGTTAAGCAGGGCATCGAGGGCAGCAACGGGAAGTCGGCCGAGCATCCTGGTATGCTGTTGATGGTCAGCGCCTTCGTTTTCGATGAAGCCGAGCGGCTTAAGTTGCTCGCGGGCAAGCTGGTAGAGTTCTCGCTGTCTGTCGGATCCGGTGATATTCAGAATCAGGCGAACCAGGACTGTCTGCTGTGCATCGGCAGGAAGTTGATATCCTTCTGGAAGCAGAACAGCTACTCGCAGAAACCGTTCGAGTCGCAGAGTGGAGATGCCTGATGCAGGGATAGTGCCTGAGAGCATTTCACCAAAGAGTTCTGCACGGGGTAATCCGGGAGCAGCTTTGAACCCTGCTTGTTCAAGTCTTGCCAGCATCTGCTTGTAGTAGGCATAACGCTGCTGAAGTTCGGCATCGATTTTGTAACGGAGGCGAACGAGGTACTTTGTGGTGGATCCAGCAGTTTCGGGAGGCTGGGCGCTCAGGGTAATCCCAGTCATGCACAACAGACTGACGCAGAATAACAACCAGCGCATAGCGTGCGTACCCCTCTATGAGACTGCGGCAGAGACCCTTCCCCTATTGTTCCATGCAGAACGGGAATATGAAAGATAAGGTAAGAGAGATAATCCACGCGAGTGCAACATCAGACGGTAGGGTCGATCTCTCTAAGCCTGACTTGCATAATCGTTAAGGTCGTTATAGCTATCAGAGTCTTCCTGGTGTGAACCTGACACATCTTATTCAGCTTGTATTCCCCTCAAGTCGATGATATCTGACCGCCCGTGTCGAGAAAGGCAAGGAGGGAGCCATGGCACAGTCTACATTTCGTCGCACGTGTACGCTTGAAACTTTAGAAGATCGTCATCTGCTGGCAGTAACAACATCACTGATTAACGGTGGAACTACACTGCGAATCGTCAGTGATGCCTCCTCGGATATCGTTCGCATTATTCAAAGCGATACCGATGATAGCATCAAAGTGAGCTGGCAGCCTGTCAGCAGCGGTATGCTCGACGACTTTGATTATGCCCAGGACTTCATGAGTTCCAAGATCAGCAAGATCATCGTTCAGATGGGCGCTGGCGATGATCAGCTTTATTACCAGTTTGACAGTCTGGAAATGTATTCTCCCAAGACTTTGCAGGTCGATCTGGGTGCAGGTGCCGACTACGCCTTCTTTGATTTTGGTGGCAACTTGATGGTGCCATATGGTGGTCCGGGTAACGATGCGCCATCGCCGGATGGCAACGAAATTCCAATGTATGACTGGCCGATGCCCATGCCTGCGGAACTCAAGCAGAACCTGACGATTGATGTCAAAGGTGGTTCGGGCAATGATGTCATTGATGCAGTGTTTGGCAATGTGTATGCCAACCTGAACTACCGGGCTCGTGGCGAAGCGGGACAGGACAGGTTAACGGCAGACATTGCCGGTTCTGTTTCTTCAACTGCCCGTGTTCTGATTGATCTGGATGGTGGAATAGCCCAGGACACGCTATGGACTAGCCTGGGTCAGGGTACTGTGGAAACGGGTGGACGCATAACTGTGAATCAGCGAGGCGGTCAGGGAAATGACAGCCTCTCTGCAGTAGGCTATGGTGCAGTTCACGGCGCTGTGTTTTTGAATCAGTGGGGAGGCACGGGTGGTGATACTATCAGTTCCATGATGGAACTCGACGACTTGAGCAGTGGCCGCGTGATTGCCCGAGCCTATGGCCAGGCTGGTAGTGATGATGTAACCATGCGACTGAAGCAAGGTGAGACACAGTTGATGCAGGAGCCGCCATACAATGAGCCAGCCGTAGCCGTCACAGCTAGTCTGTTTGGCACGATCCATGGTGGTGCAGGTGGCAATGTGGCCCGCATTACTCCTAACATTCGGGTCATGTTCGCCCGTACGCTGGAGAGCAGTTGGTTCAGTGGATTCCCGATGCCACCAGGCTAATGTGTCTGAAACGCAGAGATAAACGACGCTGACCTTGTTATAATGACATGACTTGTTTTGAACGGGTCATGTCATGCGCCGTTTTAGCCGTATTTATCTTCACACGATGATGGGTGCCCTGGGGGGCTGGTTCGGCTGGATGCTGTTCAGCGAATGGTGTTCACCGTCTTGGTCGTGGCATGTTCTGGCATTGACTGGCGGCTTGCTGATTGGTGCGTGCATTGGTTTAGGGTTGGCCGTGGTGGAAGCACTGGCTGATCGATCGCTGGTGCGTTTGGTGCGTCGTGGTGCGGTTGGTATTGTCCTGGGCGGATTGGGCGGAGCCATCGGCTGCTGGCTGGGTGAGTGGATCAATTACATCATCGTTTCAAATACTGGTGCGGGGAGCACCTTGGCCATCGCAGGTAGCGTGTTGGCACGTATGCTGGGCTGGGCCTTTTTTGGCTGTACGGTGGGCATGAGCGAAGGCATTGCCTTGATGTCACGCAGGAAAATCATTTATGGCGTTATCGGTGGATCTTTAGGTGGGGCGCTGGGCGGATTGTTCTTCGGCATTTTGCTGGCGACGTATCAACCCGGCGAAACGAGTTACATCTGGGGACAGGCATTGGGTCTGGTGCTCTTGGGCGCCTTGATTGGCATGTTACGGTCGCTGGTCGAAGAAGTGATGAAACCTGCGGCACTTCGGGTATTGCAAGGCTGGCATGAAGGGCGAGAGTATGCCATTGTCAATGAACGAACCGTGCTGGGTCGAGATGAAGCTGTGGATATTCTGTTGCTTCGTGATATGGCAGTGATGAAACGCCATGCATTACTACGGCGCGATGGCCAGCGTTACTGGCTGCAACGACTTGATGGGCCATCGCAGGATACGAGGGTGAATGATCAGCTCGTCAATGACCAACTGGAACTACAAAACGGCGACAGGATTCAACTTGGTGCTACGGTAGTAAGATTTCAGCAAAAAAGTGCAAAATAATTCGACGCGCCGCCTTCATTCCAACCAACAGGAGGTAGGAGTCACGCATGACACTGACTGCTCTATCTCCTGAGGCTCGGGTAGCGGGCAATTTCACCAGGGAACAGGCAACTGATGCCATCCTGTTGCGAAGGTTTATTCACCGCCATGATGAAGAAGCATTCGCAGAGATTGTTCGTAAGCATGGGCCGATGGTATTGCGAACTGCTCAGCGCATGCTGGGTCGTGATGCCGATGATGTTTTTCAGGCGGCATTTATGGTGCTGGTGCGGCGGGCAACTGCCATCCAGCCTCCTGAGATGCTGGGCCCCTGGCTTCATGGAGTGGCGTGCCGTTGTGCCCTGCAGGTTCGCAAACAGCGGGCCAGGCAAGGTCAGCGGGAACAACCTTTGACGGAGGCTCAACCGGTGATGACCGAACCGGTCGAATCGCACGATTGGCTGCCTTACCTCGATGAGGAAGTCCAGAAGCTGCCCGAAATCTATCGCCGTCCCGTTGTCTTGTGTGAGCTGGAAGGGCGAAGCAGAAGGGAAGCCGCTGAACTGCTTGGAATTGCAGAGGGTACTCTTTCGAGTCGATTAGCCACCGCTCGTCAAAGACTGGCTCGTCGGCTCGGTCATCGTGGGCTATTCAGTGTGACGGTGCTTGGCTCCTGGTTGGCGCTGGAAAGCTCAGCAAGCGCCAGTCTGCCTGAATCGCTGGTGGAGACTACCACCAGGATCGGCATGCATCTGCTTGAGCATCCTGCAACGGCCCTCTCTCCGGCTGTTGCCACTCTTTCTGATGGAGCCATGAAGTCCATGTTTTATTCCAAATGCAAACTGGTTGCCCTGGTGGCAGTCAGCATCAGTTGCCTGGGTTACGGCTGCTGGTTTCTGGGCGATGTCGGCGCTGCTGAACCGGGTGCGCTTGCCTTAATGCAGGATGATCAAAAGCCAACTCGCAGCGGCCAGAGTTCCGCGAATAGCAAGCCGGGCAGTGTAAACACCACCAACCGTGGAGCACAAGCCGGACAAAACAGTACTGCAACTGCAAACAGCCGCCCGGGCCAGAACACCACCAATACTACCACAACGAGTGCTGATAATCAGAAGCCTGCACGCCCCGGCAAAGGCAGCCGAAATGATAACACGAACACTGTTACGATAACTGGTTCCGGCAAAATCACTACGGAAACCCGTGAGGTATCCGGCTTCCGTGAAGTTGTTCTTCTCAACGCAGGCAGCATAACCCTCAAGCAAACTGGGAAGGAATCGCTCACGCTGACCACTGATGATAACCTGCACGAACACCTGCTCACCGTCGTCGATGATGGTCGACTCACGCTCAGGAATGCCAAGGAGAAAGTGCAACTCAAACCCAGCAAGAAGATTGACTACGTTATCGAAGTGAAAGACTTGACTGCCATTACAATTGATGGTTCGGGAAGCGTTACCGCAAGTGAAATTGAGGGCAAATCACTGAAGATCGGCATTGCCGGTTCGGGCAGCGTTTCACTGAGTGGCACTGCAAACTCTGTTAACTTCACGGTTAATGGTTCGGGATCCGTGCAGTCTGCTGATCTGGAAGCCAAGCAGGCCACCATCAACATCCCTGGTTCAGCCAGCGTCGTGGTGAATGCCAGCGAATCGCTGAATGTCAAAATCAGCGGCTCCGGTTCTATCAAGTACGTGGGTGAGCCGAAGATCACCAAAACCATTCATGGAACCGGCGTCGTCAATAAGTATGTACCGAAGCCATAATGAAATCGATGGGATGAATAAGAAGAGCACCTGTTCTGCATCAGTTCGGAACAGGTGTTTTGCATTTCTACTTCAGTTTGTTCAAGATGAAGAAAATGTCGTTGTTGAATTCTGACGCATTGTCTGATATGGTCGTTTGAAATATTGGAGTTCCCAAATGGGATATGACTGTACGCTGCATGTTGTCGATGAAAAGATGATTCGAGACCAATTCATTCCTAAGCTGCTGAAGAAGCAACGTGGCAAATCTCAGTTTGATCAAGAAAATGAATCTGCGGAATGGTGGAATATTGTTCAGCAGCAACTCTCGGAATTGACTCTAGCGAATTCAGAGGGAATGCCTCAAGCTGTTGCCAGGGATGTCTGTAATCTCGCGGTTATGTTTTCTGCTGCTGAACTTCCTTACCATTATGAGCGTGGTTTCTGTTTGTCACTCTGGCCGGGTCAACCAGATGATGACCTTCGCGCCCAAGTGCCCAGGAAGTTCATCGGCAACCCCGAAGACTTGTTTTCCAGTCTTGTCAAAGAGTATCCGCAACTCCATGGGCAATTTCCGCAGGAAATCATGTCGAATGGCTGCACGGGTGTGTATGTGGCAGCCGAACATGTACCCGAACTATTGAAGTGGGTGGAACGAAAAGTGGCTCGCTATCCCAAGCCGAGCAGAAGGCTCTTTCGCGGACTGGTATTGGTTCTCAAGGAAGCAGCGTCACGAAAACTGGCGTATTGGGAAGCAACTGATCTCTCTGTTCGGGCAAAGACTATCATGCCGCCAGGCGATCAGAGAAAAACAGGGTTGGAAGAGTTTCGAATTCCCAAATACTTTGCCCATGACTTTAAGCACCGTCGGGGCAATCTGCTGGTGTTCAGCAGCATCGTTTATGAACATGGTGATCCGGCAACTTCATTTGTGAATTTCGAGAGTTGGCCGCCACGAATCGAGTTGTTGCATGAATATGCTGTGGAAGTCGATTCATCACGACAAGGGAAATGGCTGATGGTAGCTAAGGATGAGAATGCTGATTCATATCTTGGCAGAGAAGTGAGGCTGCGTGATCATCCGCTTTCCAACGACTATTCTGTGTTGAGAATAGATGAGTTAAATCCAGAACTGCTGTGTGGGTGGGCTGGATTTATTGGCGAGTTGGTGGTTGCTCGCCGAGAAAGTGATAATAAACATAAGCCAACTGGTTTTCCGCTCGTTCAATCCAGCAAAGTCTTGCGGTACAACGAAAGCGCTCGCATTTTGAATCCAGAGATTCACAAGTATTCTGTGGGAGTTGTACGATTAAATGACGGTTCAGACATTCTCATTTGGGGTTTGAAGGGGTACCAATGGAGAGATGGTGCATTTGATCCTGTCTATTCTTTAGTTGATTATTGTCGTTCGGATTTCTCCTTCATTCCTTCAGGTCAATCAGGCTTCTTCATAGTTCAGAATGGACAGCTATGCGAGTTTCAGAGAAGCGAGAAGCGCAAGCAACATATGAATCGATTTACGAACATCATGTTCCTCACACCTGGTCCCCAAAACAGCATCATTCTAAAAGAAGGTTACAACAAGCTGGGTGACCTTGGGAAACTCTATTTCCCTGGCCGGGACTATTACCAACGCCTGGAGCCGGAACTGTTTGATGATGAAGACCCTGATGCTATTTATTCTTTGCATTGGATTGAATCATGTGACCGGTTTATCGCAGCTACACCAAAAAGATTCTGGGCGATACCTACTGCCAGGGTGCTTCATTTACCACGATATAGCGCCAGCACTGGTAGAAAGTTGCGTGATTAAGGTGTGTTTTAAACCAATACCCAAATTCTACTTTAATCCGCTCAAATACTCCACCAGATCCCGCAGTTCTCTTGCTGAGAGGTGCTTCATCGTATCCTCTGGCATGGCTGATTTGCCTGTCTTGCGTTCTTCGATGTCAGCTTTCTTCAGCACCACGGTTTTTGCTTCCGGTGTGATGATCGTGACGGTCTTGTCATCTTCTTTCTTCACCACCCCCTGATGTACCACGCCATCGGCCATCAGAATAATGCTCAACTCGAAACCTTTGGCGATGGTCTTGTTCGGGTCAACGAGCGATTCCAGCAGATACTCGCGGTTTTTCTCTTTGCCGATGAGTGACAGTTCCGGGCCGACTTCGCCGCCGTCTTTGCCAACTTTGTGACAACGCAGGCAGGCAGCAGCGGTTTTTTCAAAGAAAACCTTGCGGCCTTCATCTGCACTTCCGCCGGTGAGAGCGGGGCGATGTTCCGCATAGGGCCCTTGCTGGCCCAGACGATCAATCCCCTGTTTCCACAGGCTTTTCCATTGGGCATGATGGCGTTGTTGTACCGCTTCTGAAAGTTCAAGGTGTGTTTCAGGGACACTTTTGCCTTCGGCAAACGCACGCAGCCAGTGCTCGAGTATTGCATCAGCAGCCTGGGTTTTTAGTTTAACCAGTTGCGTGATGGCTTCCTGTTTTTCACGCACGCCGCCCTGGTCGTACATGCGTTCGAGAATGCCAACAGCCTGATCTGGATGCAGATTGACCATAGTGGTTCGAGCAGCCTGGCGCAGATTTGGTTCGTTGCTGGTTATCCAGCTCTCTGCCACTTTTTCGACGCCTGCAGTTCCGAGCGACACTGCGCACTGTAATGCAGCGAGCCGCAGTTCAGTGTTGTTAGCATTGTTCTGGGCTAGGGAAAGAACCTCATTTCCCAGCGTTTTCAATCGCAGCTTTTCAACGGTTCGAACAGCTTCGGTCAACACGGCTGGCTTTACTTTGAGCCAGTTTGGAAATGCTGCAGCAACTGCCTGTTGTGCTGGCTGTTCGCTGCGTGGGGCTATCGGCCTCCACAGGCCGACTACCCAGTCACGGCCGCTCGGCTTGGCCCAGTTCGCCAGCATTTTCAATGCTTCCTGACGCAAGGTGGTATTGCGGGTTTCATCTCTGATGAACCCGGCCAGCTTGTTGGCAGCGGCCTCATCGCCCTTCAGATACTGGGCATGCAGCAGACGCAACTGCACAGGAATCTTGTATTCAGAGCGAATCGGCAGACTGGCAAGTGAGTTCTTTCCCGCTGCAAGGCCGGGCTCATCGTGCAGTGCCCGAATTGCTTCTGCCTGTACGGCCAAATCACTATCGCTCAAGAAGCGCACGAGTTGCTTTTCCTCGAGCAATTTGCGAGCAGCCACCACACCTGCCAGGCGAACAGGTGACGATTCGGTTGTAAGGTTGTTCCAGAGAGCGGGGTATTTCTTGACAAGTGATGTCAGTGCCATCGTGGCTGCATGCCGAAGCCAGGGGTCCTTTTCTGCCTTGCCGAGCAGTTCACAGATCGATGGGTAAACGGTTTCGACGGGATGAGTAGCCAGGCATTGTGCCGTTTGAGCTTTCACCTGATCGTTAGTGTGTCGCAGGAGCTTTACATATTCGTCCACATCAAGTGAAAAAGGAGGTTTGGCTTCAGTAAGCACTTTCAGAACTGCCAGCGTGATGCGCGGGTTATCACCGAACAACCATTCTTTGAGTGCGGTAGATGCCGATAAGGATGATGTTTGCCTGAGCAGTTGTCCGAGTGTCCAGATGGCAAATACTTTCCCGGTTTCATTGTTTGCCTTCTGGATGAGAGACACCGTGGCGTCAATCGCCTGCAGTTTCTCCTGGCGCAGTATCAATGCTGATTGTGCTTCCATCCGCACCCTGCGGTCGAAATGCGTTAACAAAGGCACCAGTTCTGCAACGTTTTTTTTGCTCCAATCGCTGGCCAGCAATTCCTTGATGGTCTTTGCTTGGGCGCTGTTGACATAGTTCGGATTGACAATGCGATGGATGCGGCCTTTGCCGGTCTTGCCCCAGCCTTCGACCCAATCGAGGATGTACAGCCCGCCATCGGGGCCGAAGTCCACATCGGTGGCCAATACACCCCAGGCAAACAACTCGCTATCGATAACAGAGAATCCAGCGCCTTTTGGTTTCACTGCAAAGCTGCGAATGCCACTGGAAGTTGGCGAGCCACGGAAATCGCACATAAAGAAATGGTTCTGATACTTATCCGGCAACCCGGTGCCGGGGTAATAAACCAGCCCGGATGGCCCATCGCCCAGGTTGATGAGTGGTGGCACGATGAAAGCTGGCTGATCGTTCCGTGCCGGGTGCCACATGAATTCCGAATTCCACGGCCCGCGTGAATAGGGTTGTTCCAGATACTGCCAGCCGATATGCCAGCCACAATCTGCTCCGTAGGGGAGGTAGACAAACCGGGCTCTGTCGCCTGAATCGGAATTGTTATCGCCGGTGAAAAGGTTGCCATCGTCATCGAATGCAAGTTCCTGCGGATTGCGTAGTCCCTTTGCGAAGAGTTCCAGATCGCTGCCATCGGCATTGCATCGGAAGACTGCTCCGGTATGAGGCACTTCGATCTTGTTGCCTTCTTTGGTGACGATGTTCGCTCCGCGGTCGCCAATGCTGAAGTAAATCTTGCCATCGACCGGGCTGACTGCCAAGCCGTGCAGATCGTGACCGATGAAAGAAGTATGTACACCGTAGCCAGTTGATAAGCTCTTCTGCACATCGGCATGGTGTTTGTTCTTGGTATCCCGCAGCAGCCATAGATCGGGAATGCAGGTGAAGTAGATGTTGCTCTGATGTGCCAAAACGCCGGAACCGAGTCCATCGACAGCTTTGCGATAATTGTCTGAGAAGACATATGCCTGATCTGGCTTGCCTGTGCCCTTGCTGTCGATCAGCTTGCGAACCTGGTCGCGCTCTTTTTCATAGGTGGAATACGTGTCCTTGAGGTGTTTGCGATACTTCGCATCACGTTCTGCGACGGTGGTCAGCGCCAGTTCATCATCGAGCCAGTACATGTGGCTGCGGTTATCGGTGACGCCTGCATGAATGCGATAGGTTTCAGCGACGTAGATGTTCCCCTTGGAATCAAAGCAGAAAGCGACAGGGTTGGCGAGCAGTGGTTCAGCAGCGTAGAGTTCAGCCTTCAGCCCGCTCGGCAGCTTAATGCGGGATGTTGACAGCTTCGCATCGCGGCTTGGTTCTCCTGCAGTGACAACCATCTTCTTGTCTTCGGGTGGTTCTGCAGCTTGGGCCTGTATCAACACCATCGCAGAAAGAACTGTCATGTAGAGCAGTTGCTGTTTCATCATCACTCCGGGCGTGAACCCATTCAAACTCGATACTTCAAGGTAGAGGAGTATCCTACAAGCGGTATGTGAAGTCAAACAGAAGTACTGATTTACCCTGACCGTTATTTGAGGTAGGATTGCAGTATGCTCCCACCACCTCCCCGACTGGATACTCTTGTTGAATCAGATCATGCCACCAATCCCACGATGGTGAAGGTGCGTGAGATTGAAACGGTGCCCAGTAATGGAATGCCCGACATTCCTGGTTACGAAGTGATTTCGGAACTGGGCAAGGGCGGCATGGGCCGGGTATACCAGGCCCGCCATCTGGGGCTTAACCGGATGGATGCCATCAAGATGGTGATTGGTAATTCCAATCCGCGGACGTTGACACGGTTTGCTGACGAAGCACGTGCCATTGCCAAGCTGAAGCATGCCAACATTGCCCAGGTGTACGACACGGGTGAAGTGAAGGGTCAGCCTTACTACGCCATGGAATTGGTGGAAGCAGGCACCCTGACGCAAAAACTTGATGGCGAGCCGATTGATGCGAAACAGGCAGCCCGGCTGGTGATGACCTTGGCTCGAGCGGTGGATTATTTCAACCAGCAGGGAATCATTCATCGAGATTTGAAACCCAGTAATATCCTGATGACTAAACAGGGCGAGCCCAAGATTGCAGACTTCGGCCTGGTCAAGAACCTCGAAGGCGACTCGCAGCAGACACAGACGGGCGATGTCGTAGGTTCGCCGAGTTACATGTCGCCTGAACAGGCTTCGGGCATGGTGAAGAGCATTGGCCCATCGACCGACATCTATTCATTGGGAGCTATTCTGTACCAGTGTTTAACGGGCCGTCCACCGTTTCAAACTTCCGATCCGATGCAGACTCTGATGGCGGTTATCTCCAACGATCCCGTCCCGGTACGTCAACTCATACCCGGTACACCACGAGATATCAACACCATCTGCATGAAGTGCCTGGAGAAACAGCCTGGCAAACGATATGCGACCGCAGGTGCTTTAGCTGGTGACCTGCAGCGGTTTCTGAATGGTGAAACCATCCTGGCGCGACCGGCCGGAGTTATCGAGAAGAGTTGGAAGTGGTGCCGCCGCCGACCTGCCTGGGCTACCGTCATTGCGCTGGGATTGTTAACGCTAATTGGCAGTGCGTTGGGTTATTTACAGCTTCGGTATGCCTACCAGCAATTAGACGAGGCCAAGCGTGAATCGGATCTGCAATCAGCGGCTACACGGGCGGTGCTGGATCGCATGATTGTTCACTATTCGGAAGATCTGGCTGGCATTCCGCAAACGGAAAAAATTCGACAGCAGGGGCTGGAAGATGCCCGCAACATGTATGAAAGGCTGCTGCGCAACAAGCCCAACGATGAGATAGCCCGTGCCCAGTATGTAGAATCCTGCATGCAACTGGCTTCGATTGAACGATCACTGGGTGCCTACACTCGAGCCGAAGAGGCATATCAGAAGGCCATGGTGGTGCTTGATCAACTGATTCGTGAATCGTCGAGCCAAGACCATCTGGGGCGCTATCTCGATGTGTTACAGTCTCGTGCCAGCCTATGCCACGATCAGGGGCAACAAGAGGCTGGTAACCAGCAGTTGCAACTGGCAGAACCATTTTTCAAGCGGCTGGAAGGCGAGGCACTAACCGCCAATCTGGCCAAGAGCCTTGGCAGTTATTATGGAACACTCGGACAGAATCACCGCATGGCACAGCGTTTCAGCGATGCGGAATCAGCTTATCGCAAGGCGATTGAATATCAGCAGAAGGCTGTACAGTTGGCTGATGAGACTGATACGAAAAGCCGGTCTGGTTTAGCAGTAGCCCACAACAGCCTGGGGACGATTCTGTTGATACAGAGCAAATTCCAGCCAGCCGCTGAGGAATTCCAGAAGGCATTGAATCTGCTGCCTCGCGATTCGCAACCCAACAAAATCTACTTGCGGGCCATGATCAATTCCAACCAGGCGATTGTGTATGATTCACTCAAAAACTTCAGCGAAGCAGATAAGGCGTATGCGAACGCATCTGCTGTGTTCCAGCAACTGATGAATGACTATCCTATGATGCCTGAATACCGGTTTCGCTGGTGCAAGAGCAGAGTCAATCTGATTCGCAGTATGCTGCCTCGAGAATATGTCAAGGCACCGGGCATCATTGCCGAGGTTGAACCAGTTCTGAAAAAGCTGGTGGAGGATTATCCCCAGCAGAAGGTGTATCGAGATGAAGTCAAGATACTGGACAACTGTAAGGAAATTTTCAAATACTTGCAGAAGGAAGCTGCGGAGAAATAAACTTGAGTGAAACTCGCATTGAAGCCATTCATACCCAGTGGAGCCTGGTGCGGCGGGCTCATGTGCAGGGCAAGCCGGAAGAAGCCGATGCGGCTCGCCAGTTGCTCGTCATGCGCTATGCAACGGCAGTGCGTAAATATCTGGGAGGCATCCTTCGAGATACTGAGCAGGCGGATGAGTTGGCTCAGGATGTAGTCGTTCGGATGCTACGAGGCGACTTTGCCGGGGCTGATCCTGATCGGGGCAGGTTTCGCGACCTGCTTAAGACTGCGACACGGAACCTGGCCCGCAAACATTGGGAAAAGGCTAATGTCAGGCGAACGGTCGATGCCGAACTGAACTTTGTTCCGGCGGAATCATCTGAGGATGCCGATTGGCAACGGGCCTGGCAGATGGCGCTACTGGAACATGTCTGGGGCAGGCTGCAGGAAGACGAGCAGAGTGAAAAGGGTGTGCCTGCCTACACAGTACTGCATCTGCGAACACAATTCCCGGATGAGAGTTCGGAACAACTCGCCCAGCGGCTGGGGGACAAACTGCAGACCAGCATCAAGCCCGATGCCTGGAGGCAGATGCTCCGCCGATCAAGGGTCAAGTTTGCCGAGCTACTGGTGGATGAAGTGCGCATGGGATTGAATGATCCATCCGCCCAGGCAGTGGAAGAGGAACTGGCAGCGATGGGGCTCCTGGAATATGTCGCCGGGGTGGTGGAGATTGAGTAGATTATTAGGTGGGGGTATCAATGGTCGGGCTCTTTCACACCTCGGCTGAGTACAACTGAAGTGTGTTACAAACACCGCTTTGTTTCAGCAAAGATAGCCCGGTAACCAATTCATACATTGTGAAGCAATCGCTTAGTTAAAACAAAAATGATGATGAATTACAACGACAAGAAACATCCATGCCCACATCCAGGCAGGAAACCAAAGTACGTTATGAAAGGGAACCGGAAACGGAATGATATTGATCACCGCTGCAACTGCATAAAGAACTTTCTTCTTTCTGTTTCTGCTGCGAAAACTTGCAATAACGAGTAGTACTTCCAGGACGAATGCACCTATCCACGCCATCCAAATTAAACCATTGTTAGACATCAGTTGTTTCTTGTGGCTTGGGGTATCTCAGGGTTTCTATGGCCTGTATTCTAATCTCTACTTTAGGCTCTGGTACAGCAAAAAAAGATAATGGTATTTTCGGGAGTTGATTGCGATGAGTACCCAGGAACAGGATATCGCGATGCCAGCTACTTCCGAGGTGATGCCGCCTATGGAAGAATCCGAGTCGGCTGGGCCTGTAACTGGCGGTGAAAGGTACCGGAGCATCGATGCACTGCGGGGTGTCGCGGTGCTGGGCATTCTGCTGATGAACATCCCGGTGTTTGGGTTGCCTGAAGCATACCAGATGAATCCATCGATTCCTGAGCAGGCTAGCGTGATCAATGTGCCTTACTGGTTTGTTGGGCTGGTGTTGTTGGAAGGGAAGATGCGTGGGCTGTTCTCGATGCTGTTCGGTGCAGGATGTGTGCTGATTACTTCGAGGGCGGATCAACGCCGATCGGGTATGGAAAGTGGCGACATCTATTATCGACGCACGGTCCTGCTGATGCTGATCGGCTTACTGCATGGTTATCTCCTGTGGGAAGGTGATATTCTCTTCTGGTATGGTGCTATGGGGCTTCTGCTGTATCCGTTTCGACGGGTATCGGGAATTGTTCTGGTGATGATCGGATTGATGCTGGCGTCCATCTTCATTGCACAAGGATACTACCGTCAACATGTCCTGCATACGATGCAAGTGGAAGCGGAACAGGCGGAAGAAGCGGCCCAGCGTGGCGAAACCTTGACTGAAGAACAGACAGCGGCCCGGCAAGCGTGGCAGGCTCGTCAGAAACGACTCAAGCCACCAACAGAGAAGGAGATCGAGAAGCAGATCAAACCATACCAGGGAGACTGGTGGAGCATTTTCAAGTTCCGTGCCAGGCGGGTTTTATCCATCCAGTCGATTGTCCTGTACGAAACAGGCCTGCCTGATGTACTGGCGTTTATGATACTGGGCATGGGCTTTTACAAGTTGGGATTCTTCACTGCAACGCGGACCACGCGGTTCTATGCGACACTGGCCGTGCTCGGGTTTGGCATAGGTATTCCTCTCTCTGCTTACATGGGCAAACTTATGATAGACAGTAATTACATACGGTCTGAAAACATCATTCTGAATCACATGACTTACGGGATTGATCGACTGAGCGTGGCGCTGGGGTACACCGGGCTGCTGATGGTGATGATCCGAAGCGGCTGGCTTACGTGGCTGACTAACCGTCTGGCAGCAGTGGGACAGATGGCTCTCACGAATTACCTGATGCAATCGGCCATTTGCACGACGATTTTCTATGGGTATGGTTTCGGACTGTTTGGCAAGCTATACCTGTATCAGTTGGGGTTCGTAGTACTTGGCGTGTGGATTCTTCAGTTGCTGTTGAGCCCGTTGTGGTTACGATTTTTCCGGTTCGGACCGGTAGAGTGGCTATGGCGGTCGCTGACCTACTTGAAGTGGCAGCCGATGTTGCGGGAGAAGGCGACAGTGTTGAAAGATGAATACAGCCGAAGTGTGGTTCAAGAATCTTGAATTCACCACGAATAAGTCAACGTCACGAATCCTTCAATTCCCCCTTGCCTGGCTCCATTTCCTGGCGAAGGAGGCGCGCTTCCCACCTGGATACTCACGCTGAGGCCTTGTTTTGGTCGCGTACCAATGCCCTGGACTGCTCCGATGGCGTTGGCAACGGTACCAGCGTAAGAAGTGAAACGATCCGCAACACTGCGAACATCCTTGATATCGGTGAGGCCGAACGATTGTTCGATGATGCCGGCGACCATATCTCCCGCTGCGCCAAATACTGCACCAACCTTAGTGCTGTCAAGGACGGGTGTATCTTTGGGATAACTGAGTGAGATCGACCAACCAGACCTGGATAAGGAATTGCGCAGGGTAAAGTTGCCTCCGGTCATGACAGTCGACAGTGTGCCTGTCCAACTCAGATTGAGCGAAGTAGACGGCGATCTTCCGCTCGAATTCGCAGTCAGGCCTTTGACGCTGATGGTAACCTTGCCGGTAGGGTTGTCGACGATGGGGACGCCATCCATGACGAGGCCTTTGACACGTGCAAAGGACTTTGTCACAGCGTCGATGATTTCCCTGGCCCGGCTGTCCGGGGAAAGCATGGGCGAATCGGCTGCCAGGTAAACCTTGTGGCTCAGGAAAAAGCCCAGCACCACGCTGCGGAGGTCGCTGTCTGAGAGTTGCCTGGCCAGCGGAATCCATTGTCTCACTTCCAGCATCGCCTTGTCGACGGTCATGTGCTGCAGGAGTTGCTGAGCGAGAAGACGATCCAGATATCGTGTCACTTGTAGGTTGATCTCTTGTGGTGCAGCCATCGATAATTCCTCCTGCAATCTTGTCCTGAGTGAAAGCACACATGCTTGTATTGATCTAACGAATAACCATGCGAGGCACGACAACGACTTTCGGCTTCGTTGGTGACTTGAAAATCAATGGATAGGATTCCACATAAATGCTGCTGCCATAGGGGCCCTGATTCTTTCCCGTGGCATGGTAATTGCGCCAATCGACGATATGCATGATGCTATTCTTGACACCACCCCACGGATGATTTTCGAGTTGCACCCAAGTGACGTCGCGGCGTTTTCCGAACAGGATAGCATGACACAAGGGACCAGCAACCTGATACTGAGTTCCATCCGATTGATGGGAGGATGGGCGGTCAACAGCAGTCCGTAATGCACGCCAGGCGTGATAGCGTTCATGCCCATCAACGAGTTCGACGTGTGCCCCCGACATCACATCTCCGAAGAATGACTGAGCTGGCCTGTCGTGCATGATGCTGGCCAGGATGGTGATTTCATCGGGATTGGCCCGATCAACGAGATTCAGTAATTTTTCATATCCCCACCTGATTTGAGGTAGGCCCTGATCAACCAGATGATGAGTGCTTTGTCATTCATGCTGAGGCTCCGCGTCTGCCTCTTTATGCGTCGTGTTCCGTCAAAACACGTCAGGGTTAGCAAAAAATTCTAACCATGGGTGCAGCCGAAGCCTGGTTTAAGCTTGGTGATTTCGAAGCATCATTGGATAAATCCTTATTCCGATTGACAATGTACGCAGTAAAGCCAATGCTTTTGACAGAGCTATGCTGTTTTCACTGGGGAGTAGCCAATGTCTACGAATGAACCCAATGCGTCGCCTTCTTCCAACAACGTGGTCAACACGGGGAAGAAAATTGTTGATCGGTTGTCCCTGGCAGGGAAACTGATGTGCGGAGCTACTATCCTTGCGATACTTTCTGCCTTCCTCAGCCTGTTTACGGTCAGCGTGAATGTGGAAAATCCAGTCATGAAAATGGCTGCAGTACATAACAGCGGCAGTTCCATGGTAATACAAGACTGGAGAGGGGTGGTGGCAGTCCTGTGCTGCGTGGGTTGTGGAGTTATGACATGGATGTTGCTGAGTGGAACGGCACCAGCTCAGGCCAGGAACTTCACCATTGCCATGCTGGCTGCGGGGGGCGTAGCGTTACTGATGTGTATTCTGATCTGGGTTGATATCAACCGTGCGTCTTCCGCCTTTACCGGACTGGGAGCTGAAATGAGAGCTGGTGCAGGAATTGGTGCCTATTTGATACTTTTAGCCAGTCTGGTTTGTCTTGCAGGTTCGGTATTACATGCTCGGGATAAGAATCTGTTTTAAGCTTTACTGCTTGTGCACGATAATCCATTTTTCCCTGCAGGCCATGCTTTGGAGTATGGCCTGTTGTACTGTCCCGTCCCCCCCTTTCTCCTATACTAACAGTCGTTTTATCTTCATTCCCCATGATGGGTTTTATATGAGCGGCTCGACGTTTGCATCCCGGTGGAACTTGGATGTCATCGACGAACAATATCAGCGTTGGCAACGAGGCGCCCAGTCGGTGGATAGTCACTGGCAGGCGTTTTTTGAAGGGTTTCAATTGGCCAATGGCAGGCCGGCAGCAACAGGGGCAGCTCCCGTTGGTTCAGCCGGTCTTTTTGATTTAGTGGATGCTTACCGCTGCTGGGGGCATCTCTCAGCACATCTGAATCCGCTTGATCCACCACCTGAAACACATCGCTTCCTGGAACTGGCCCAGTTCGGTTACAGCGAAGCTGATTTTGATCAGTACCTTGAAAACATTCCGTTCCTGGGTTTGCTAAAAGGCACTCTTGGTGAGCTGGTCGCAGCATTGAAAGAGACCTACTGCGGAACGCTGGGTGTGGAATACATGCACATTCAGGACCCGGAAATCCGCCGCTGGTTCCAGGACAAGATGGAGCCTCGCCGCAACCGGCCCAACATGCAGCAGGAACAGCAGCTTCGCATCCTCCGCAAGCTCTATTACGCCGAAATCTTTGAACGCTTCCTGGCAACCACTTACCCAGGCAAGAAACGGTTTGGCCTGGAAGGTTCCGATACGATGATTCCCGTGCTCGATGCCATCATCGAGAAGTCGAGCGACATGGGCGGCGATGAAATTGTCATTGGTATGCCACACCGTGGCCGGTTGAATGTTCTTTGCAACATCCTCCGGATGCCTTACCACGGCATGTTCGCTGAGTTTGAAGATATCGTCAACAGCGGCGCTGTAGCTGAAGATGGCGATGTGAAGTACCACCTGGGTTACTCGTACGACCATGAAACGACCAAGGGGAACAAGATACATCTGACACTGACGCCTAACCCCAGTCACTTGGAAGCAGTGAACCCGGTAGTGGAAGGACGTGTACGAGCCAAGCAGCGATTAAAAGGTGATTCAGAACGCAAACGAGTCATCCCCATGCTGATTCATGGTGATGCAGCCTTTGCCGGGCAGGGCATCGTCACCGAAACCCTGGCCATGAGCCAATTGCAGGGGTTTAAGACGGGTGGAACGATTCACTTGATCGTCAATAATCAGGTTGGGTTTACCACACATCCACGGGATGGTCGTTCTACCACGTACTGCACCGATGTAGGCAAAATGATTGAAGCTCCGGTGCTGCATGTGAATGCGGAAGACCCGGAAGCGTGTGTCTATGCTGCAGAACTTGCGGTTGAATTCCGGCAGCGGTTCGCCAAGGACGTGATGATTGATCTGATTGGCTATCGTAAAAACGGTCACAATGAAACGGATGATCCGACTTACACCTTGCCAGTGATGTATGCGAAGATCAAGGAACACAAACCGATCGCCCATCTTTATGGCGATCAACTGGCCAAGAGTGGCGACTTGTCGAAGCGAACCGTTGCGGAGACTGAAAAGGAATTCAACGAGAAACTGAACGAAGACAAACTGGCCTTGCAGAACACCCCCCCAACGACGCGCTACATGCCTGGCTTCGGTGGCCGTTGGGAGAATCTGAAACCCAAGGACATGTTCACCGAGGTGGCGACGGCGGTAAGCCATGAAGTCTTTGCTGAGGTGGCCAGGTGCTTGAACACTATTCCTGAAGGCTTTCAGCCTCACCGTCTTCTGGGCAAGCAGATTCACGAACGAGCCGAGCAATTTGCCCAGAAGCAGCCCATCTACTGGGGTTTTGCAGAAATGCTGGCGTACGGCACGCTGCTCAAAGAAGGCCATCGGGTACGTATCACCGGGCAGGATGTCCGCCGGGGTACTTTCACCCATCGTCATGCAGTCTGGTGTGATGCCCGCAACAATGAAACATATCTGCCCCTGAACAACATGGAGCCAAACCAGGCTGCGACGATGAGCGTGTACGACAGTTTGCTTTCTGAAGCTGCAGTCGTCGGCTTTGAATATGGCTTCTCGCTGGATGATCCCACTACGCTGGTAGTGTGGGAGGCACAGTTCGGCGACTTCGTCAACGGCGCTCAGATCATCCTCGATCAGTTTGTCACATCAAGCGAAAGCAAATGGCGGCGGGCCAGCGGTCTGGTACTGCTATTGCCACACGGCATGGAAGGTCAGGGGCCGGAGCATTCCAGCGCCCGGCTGGAACGCTTCCTGCAATGTTGTGCCGATAACAATATCCAGGTGTGTCAGCCGACAACACCTGCACAGCACTTCCATATGCTGCGTCGGCAGATGAAACGGGGCTTCCGCAAACCGCTCGTCGTGATGACACCCAAGTCATTACTGCGTTTATCAGCTGCCACCTCGCCGCACGAAGAATTTACGGAAGGCGGGTTCAGGGAAGTGATTGATGATACCAAGGTGAATGCTGCCGAGGTTAAGCGAGTTCTGATCTGTTCAGGTAAAGTCTACTACGACCTGATCAAGGCACGCGAAGATGCCAACCGAAGTGATATCGCGATTATTCGGCTTGAGCAACTCTATCCGTTCCATGATGCCCTGGTGCAGAAGGTGCTGGGCCGTTATCAGCCTGAACAGTTTGTGTGGGTGCAGGAAGAGGCGCTCAACAATGGCGCCTGGTTCTTTGTGGAACCACGCCTTCGCGATCTGGGAATCAATGTGGTTTGCTGCAGCCGCGACGCCAGCGCCAGCCCATCGGTAGGTTCCGAGAAGGTTCATCTGAAGGAACAGAAGGAACTGGTCGATACCGCCATCGAAGGCAAGGTGCCTCACCTGGTGAAAGCATCGCAACTGGTGTTCAGCAAGCCGAAGTAACACACGAGACACAACTTACAATGATGTGGCAGGGTTGTGCATGTACCCATGCACGACCCTGAAGGCTACGAAATGGTTGCACAATCTGCAGGGTCATTCGGAGTACCGAATAACCCTGCCACAGCTTCATAGAATATCCCTGAGACAAAATTCTGGAGAAGTTTCATCATGCCTGTTGAGATCAAAGTTCCTCCCGCTGGCGAATCAGTTACGGAAGCTCTGGTTTCCAAGTGGCTGAAAGCTGACGGAGATTATGTGCAGGCAGATGAGAATATTGTTGAACTGGAAACCGATAAAGCGGTGATGGAACTGCCAACCACGCGTGCCGGGCAGCTCAAGATTATTACCCAGCAGGGCAATAAGGTACCTATTGGAACCGTGCTGGCCACGGTGGATGAAAAGGCAGCAGCGCCGGCCAAGGCGGCACCAGCGAAAACTGCTGCTCCAGTGCCAGTAGCAACCCCCACCAGGGAAACGGTTGTTGTTCGCGAACCAGTTCTTTCCCCTGCTGCCAAGGTTCATGCTGAAGAAAAGGGAGTTGATCCCAAGGGCATCAAGGGTACAGGCCGTGATGGCAGAATCATCAAGGAAGATGTGCTGACAGCCAGCGTGAAACCGGTCGCCAGCACGCAGATTGTCACCGCCAGCGTGCAGGTGCCTGCCGTACAGGGTAGTGGCGTGCGGGAAACCCGACAGAAAATGTCGATGATCCGCAGCCGCATTGCCCAAAGGCTGGTTGAATCGAAACAGACCACTGCCCAACTGACCACGTTCAACGAAGTGGATATGTCGGGCATCATGGCATTGCGCAACAAGTTCAAAGATAAGTTCAAGGAAAAGTACGGCGTGGGTTTGGGGTTCATGTCGTTCTTTGTCAAAGCCGTCATCGAAGGGCTCAAAGCATTTCCGCTGGTCAACGCCCGCATCGATGGCGAAGACATTGTCATCCAGAACTTTTACGATATCGGCATTGCAGTCAGCACCGAGCGGGGACTGATGGTTCCCGTGGTACGGAATTGCGATCAGCTCAGCTTCGCCCAGATTGAACAACATATTGGCGAGATGGCAGTCAAAGCCCGTGATGGTAAGATTGCCGTCAGCGACCTGCAGGGTGGCACGTTCACTATTACCAATGGCGGCATCTTCGGTTCGCTGATGTCCACACCGATCTTGAACCCGCCTCAGTCGGGCATCCTCGGCATGCATGGCATCAAGGATAGGCCGGTGGTGGTGGACGGTCAGATTGTGATCCGTCCGATGATGTATCTCGCTTTCACCTACGATCATCGGATTATCGATGGCCGGGAATCAGTGCAGTTCCTGGTGCGGGTCAAGGAGTGTCTGGAAGACCCGCAGCGGTTGATGCTGGAGGTGTAAGCATTTAGCCCCCGGCACTTTATGCCGGGGGCGGGTTCTTGCGAAGAAGATAAAGTACTCTTGCTGTAAATCAATTAATCAGCCTGCCATTGATTGAATTCCGTCGAGATTGATGTCGAGTTGTCGCGCGGTCCCGCCCCCGGCTTAAAGAGCCGGGGGCTAAATGGAGCCTTCCGCATGCGTTACTTGATTCTGTTGTTGTTTCTGGTTAATCAGGGTTTTGCCCAGGATTCGCCGCGTAAATCGACGAACCTCAACAACGAGTGGACATTTCATCGCGATGGTTCCAAAGAAATCAAGACCGTCACGTTGCCCACACACTGGGAAACGCATGAGGGGCTGAAGTTTGATGGCATTGGCTGGTATGAGAAGACTATTGAGTTGCCTGAACTGCCGAAGGGACGAAGATTGCTTCTGCACTTTGATGCGGTGGCGACGCAGGCGACGGTCTATTGGAATGATGTAAAGCTGGGGGAGCACTTGGGAGCGTGGACGCCGTTTCGGTTTGATGTGACGGAGCATCTGTCCCCCTCTCCCCCCCGGGGAGAAGGGTTAGGGGTGAGGGGTTCTGACTCGAAGCGCAAGCACACGATCAGGGTGCGTGTCGATGAAAAAGTGGGTCACAACACGCAGGGGTTTTTGCCGATCATTGCTCCGCACTTCGGGGGGATATGGCAGGGGGTGAAATTGATTGAGACCGCGGAATATCGATTTGATGATTCCTCATTCAGAAGTTTGATTGACGAGAAGGAGGAAACATTTCATTTTGCTTTAGATATTCTTGGCGCCCCTGCATGGGATCAAGAGAAGCCAAGAATGGGGCCGCAGTCCATTCGATTAATGTGGCGAAAGGCAGGTGGATCATGGCTAGATCTTAATCTTGAATCCAGCGGTGGGAAGGTAGCAAAGCATGGTTTTAACATCAATTACAGTCAGAAGTTGTCGGTTGATCCGCAGGCCTGGGTATCATCTGGGCCTTCATATGAGAAGCATAGTTTCAGTTGCGAATTCAAAATGGAACAGTTCAAGCAATGGAGTGCAAGTGATCCTTCAGTTTACGAGTTCAAAATCATTCTGAATTCTCAAGGCTCAGTTCAAATACAGGATGAGTTTCAGTTCACCTATGGCTTCCGCACCATCACTACCAAAGGCGACCAGTTCCTTCTCAACGGCCAACCGCTCTCTATTCGCGGCGTGCTGAACTGGGGTTACTATCCTCCCACGCTAGCACCGACGCCTACCGAGGAACAATGGCGATCTGACCTCAAGCTCATCAAGAGTTGGGGTTTCAATTTGATGAAGTGCTGTCTGTGGGTGCCGCCGAAGAGGCTCTTGGAGATTGCGGATGAAGAAGGGGTGCTCATCTGGCTCGAGTATCCAACCTGGCATCCGAAGTTGGTGCCACAGTATCAGGCGGAACTGATGCAGGAGTACAAGGAGTTTCATGAACTGGATCGGAACCATCCGTCGGTGATCCTGCGCAGCTTGACGTGCGAGACGGGGCCGGGAGCGGATATCAAGGTAATCCAAGCCTTGTACGATCAATGCAAGAAGATGTGCGGCGGGCTGGTGGTTGATGATTCAAGCTGGATCGAGTGGAACCGCGTCTTCGATTTCTACGACGACCATCCCTATGGCAACAACCACACCTGGGTGGCAACGCTGGACCGGCTCAAGAAGTATATTGCCACTTCAAAGTATGGTGTGAAGCCACTGTGTCTGGGCGAGGCGATTGCCGCCGATACGTGGGTGCCGACCAAGCCGATGCTGGAGGCGATTGCCAAAGCGAAGGCAGACCCGAAGCAGGCGTGGAGCATTGATGAGCGAGGCTATCCATTCTGGGTGCCTGGGTTCTTTGATGCAAATCGGAAGTGGTTGGAACGGATGGGGAGGGTTTGTGGGGGGGAGGTGGATGAAGAAAAATTGTACCAGGATTCATTGAGATATGCCAGGCTGATGCGGAAGTATCAGATGGAAACCTATCGGCGCGAGGTGCCGAATGGGGGGTATGTGGTGAGCGTGCTGCGGGACTTTCCACTCGCAAGCATGGGATTGATGGATTATCTGGGGCGGCCAAAATGGAAGCAGCAAGAATGGAGGTGGCATGTGACTGGAATGCCCTCTAACATCGAGGATGCTCGTATGCGAATGTTGTTTGCGAAGGTAGGGGCTGCGCACACTCCAGACAAAATACGAAGGGTGTCCAAACTTGATGAAACAATATTGGATTATTTAAACGAAGGCGGCAACGTGTTTCTTGAAGCAAATGGTCAATCTGGCAGTTTTCCTACTAGTTCGCATTGGTTTTTAAGGGGAGGTCCATTTGTTAATCCGCATCATCCTGTCTATCAACGACTGCAGAGTCCTTCGTTTTTTGCCGAATACCAGCATTTTGAACTGGCATCAGATGTTATCCCCAACATCCAGTATTTGACGGAGATCGACCCCATCGTTATGCTCTGGGACAACCACGATATTAAAGAAGTCAAAACACATGGGTTGATATTTGAAACAGCGGTTGGCCGAGGTAGGCTCATGGTCTGTGCGATTAACCTTGAGGATAATTCTGTACTAGCGAAAAGGTTTTTGAGGAATCGACTTTATGCCCATCTCATGGATGGTCCGCCGCCTCGCAATGCCCTCAAGCCAGAAACGATTGCACGCATGCGGGCCAAGTTGAATGAGAAGAAGCTCGATCTCGTCACCAAGTCCTGGCAGTTCATGCCTGATGGCAGGAACGAAGGGCTGAAGCTGGGCTGGGAGAAGGCTGGTTTTGATGATGCAGCGTGGAAGCAGATTAAGATTGGTCAGCATTGGGAAGGGCAGGGGCATAACGCTCTGGATGGCTGGGCGTGGTATCGGCTGACGGTGGATGTGCCTAAGGATTGGGCTGGAGTGCCGATCTATTTGAATAGTGAAGGTGTTGATGATGCCTACGAAATCTATGTCAACGGAACCAGGATTGGTTCAGCTGGAGATATTCCCAACAAGAAAACTGCCTTTGAAGATCGCACGGCTCATGCCATACCGCCGGGGGTACTTAAGCATGGCGAGAAGAATGTAATCGCAGTACGAGTTTATGACTGGTACGGAGCAGGCGGTATTCATAGGCCGATGTCTTTGGGCAATGTGCCCATCGGTGGTATAGATATTTTAAAGTAATTTTCTTAACGCGCCTTGGCGTCTTGGCGGTTAGTATTCTAAATTAAACCGCCAAGTCGCCAAGAAGACGCCAAGAGTACAAAGCAATGGACTTACATGCTTCGCTCGGTCATAAAGAGCAAAGAAACGGGATGAATATCTTGAAGTAATTTTCTTGGCGTTCCTTGGCGTCTTGGCGGTTAGTATTCTAAATTAAACCGCCAAGTCGCCAAGAAGACGCCAAGAGTACAAAGCAATGGACTTACATTCTTCGCTCGGTCATAAAGAGCAAAGAAACGGGATGAATGTCTTGAAGTGATTTTCTTGGCGTTCCTTGGCGTCTTGGCGGCTAATATTCTGAAGTAAACCGCCAAGAGAACAAAGTCATGAACCGAGAACCTTCGCCTGAACATGATGAAATAGCACGGCAGGTGATAGGGGCAGCGATTGAAGTACACAAAGAGTTGGGACCTGGTTTTCTGGAATCAGTTTATGAGCATGCCATGGAGGCAGAATTTGAATTGCGGGGAATGATCTTCAGGCGACAGCATGTCATCGGTGTTGAGTACAAGGGATTACCAGTTGGCGAAGGAAAACTGGATTTTCTGGTTCAGGATGCTGTAGTCGTGGAATTGAAAGCGGTTGAGGCTCTGGCTCCTGTGCATACGGCTCAAGTTATTTCTTACCTGAAGGCGACGAAACTGCAACTCGGATTGCTGATCAACTCCAATGTTCCGTTGCTCAAGGCAGGGATCAAGCGAATTGTTTTAACTGGCTGATGAATTAATGGAAAGATATTTTCAGGTTAATGAATAATTCTGAACTATGCTTAGACTACATCCCACATCAAGGTTTTAATTGCATGCCTAAGTTAGTTCTTACCTGCTTGCTGTTCTTCACTCTTGCACTTCCTGCTCTCGCGCAAGCTGAGAGGCAGCAGATTACTGGTTCTTCGTTCCTGATTTCGCCACAGGGTCATCTGCTGACCTGTTCGCATGTGCTCTTTGGCGCTTCGAGCGTGACGGTCATATACCAGGGCAAAGAGGTCAATGCTCAAGTAATGGAGGATGACAAAGTCAGAGATATTGCCCTGTTGAAACTGGATGAGAAACCGCAGCATAGCCTGCCACTGTACACTGGTGAACTGGAGCAGGGGGTGGAGGCGCGTGCCTTTGGCTATCCGCTGGCCAGGCTCCTTGGTTCAGACATCAAAGTTACACGGGGCAGCGTTTCGGGATTCATGAAACTGAAAAACAGCCAGATCATCCAGATGGATACCCTTGTCAATTCAGGGAACAGTGGTGGGCAGCTGGTCAATCAATCTGGTGCAGTGATCGGACTGGTCTTTGCCAAGCTGAATCCGGTAGTTGGCCAATCCGGTTTTGGCATGCATGCGATCGAACTCAAGCGTCTGTTGGACAAGCATGCGGTGCCTTATGAAAAAGTCCAGAACATGGGTGCGGCTCTGGAAGGCCCGGCACTGGTCAAACAGGTGAAGCCCTCAGTGCTGCCTGTTTTAAACAGGCACGTCACTGTTGCAGAACGCGAGCAACCCAAGCCGGCTCGCCCATTGCCACTGATTGATCGTTACCGCAAGATACAAACCAATACGGATGGCTTTCTGGATGGCGAATCGACTGCCAGGAATTATCCCGGTCAGTCGCATCCCTTTCTGCATGAGGCATTCCGGGAAGTGCAGCCTGAAGGTTCAGTGCTCATTGGCTTCAGCATCAGTACGAACAACCACACGCGAGGCATTGAAGCGATTTGCGGTCTGCAGCCGATCTACCGCAGGAATGGACAGGAAGTTTATGGGAAGACGTATGGCTCAACGCTGATCAAAAGCCATCATCTGGTGGCCCGCGAGGGGTATGCCGTTGCTGCGATCAAATACAAGATCGGCCTGCAATTGGATTGCATGCAACTGGTGTATCAGAAAATCGAGAACAATCGCCTGGTCGAACAGGATGCTTATGAGTCTGTTGTGGCTGGGACCAAAGATCTTACGCCAAATCATACACTCAGTACCAACGGGTTGATTCCTGTTGGCATTCATGGTTTTCTCAAGAGAGATCGCAGTACTTTCGGCCTTGGGCTGGTAATGAAATCAGCGAAATAGTTATGGTTATGCTGGCTTTTTGCCCAAAGCTCTCCAAAGGAAGTAGACCGGGATGCCAGCGAGGACGATGATCAGTCCGGGCCAGGTCATTTTGGGTTTGACGAGCAGCAGATCGACCATCACTGCAGCACAGAGCACGACATAGAGGGCAGGCAGCACGGGGTAGCCAAAGGCTTTTACCGGGCGTTCAAGATGGGGTTGCTTTCTCCGTAGAACAAATAATCCAACAACGGTCAGCACATAGAAGATCAGCACTGCGAAGATGACATAGTCGAGCAGTTCGTTGTAGGTGCCTGAAAAGAGCAGCAGAATTGACCAGAAACCCTGTACGACAAGAGCAACTGCAGGAACGCCTCGTTTGTTGAGTGTGCCGACCGAACTGAAGAACAGCCCTTCCTTGGCCATGACATAGTAGAGGCGGGCGCCCATGAGTGTCATGCCGTTGACGCAGCCGAACGTGGAAATCATGATGGCAACAGCCATGATGGCAGCGCCCCAGCCTGGGGAAAAGAGTTCCATGACGGCAGTGCCTACCCTGCCATCGCGGGCATTGTCGATGCCTCGTTCGCGAGCAGCCTGGCTGATGTTCTGGTTGGCCGATTCACGCAGGCTGACCGCCTGTTCCACTTTGCCTTGATCGAAAAGAACCTTGGCCTCCCGTTCTTTCTGGGCTGCCGCTGCCTCCAGCTTCTGGGCTGTATCAGCCCTGCCTTTGACAGGAAGCGACTCCAGAAAAGCGACGTTGGCAACGATATAGAGCAGAACTACTGCACCAGTGCCCATCGCCAGGCTCAAGGGCAGGTTGCGTCGGGGGTTCTGGATTTCACCTGCAGCAAAGGTGACATTGTTCCAGGCATCGGAGGAGAAAAGTGCACCGACCATCGCCCCGCCGAAGACCATGAAAGCAATAGCCATGGGATTCAAGCCACCAAAGAGTTCCTGCGTCTGATTGAACTTGGGAGTCGAGAACATGCCCGTCCATGGTTCTTCCCAGTTCATCTGGCGAATATCAATGCGCGAAACAACAAACAGGCCGATGGCAATCAGCATGATGAGTGCGAGAGTTTTGGCGACCGTCATGACGTTTTGAACAATTTTCCCTTCCTGTACACCCCGGCAATTGAGCCAGGTCAGGAACGCGATGACCGCCAAGGCTACCATCTGTCCGCCGGTGATGATGAAATGTTTCATTTCAAAGAAGGGTTCAGCCATCCAGGGCAGTTTGAGTTTGATGTCAACATGAGTGGCGACATAGAGTACGGTGGCATGTACCTGATCTTTAGCCCAACCCAGGTCGGGAAAGAAACCTGCCAGGTGAGGCACCTTGTCTACGAGATCACCAGCGATGCCATGATCGGTTCCCAGGGCAGGGAAGAAGACGCCGAGGAACTTGGCGAATGCCATGGCGACGGCGGCTATAGAACCGGTTTGAATGACGAGGAAACAGGTCCAGCCATAGAGGAATCCCCACATCGGGCTGTAGGCTTCCTTGAGGAAGATGTACTGACCACCGGCGTGTGGATACATGCCGGCGAGTTCAGCGTAGCTGAGTGCTCCGAGGACAGTCATGATGCCTGAAAGTACCCAGACAGCCATCAGCCAGCCCGAAGAACCGACGTGTTCCGCGATTTCCTGCGAGGTGATGAAGATGCCTGAGCCGATCATGGTTCCCATGATGAGCATGGTGGCATCGAAGAGATTCAGTCGTTGCTGAAAACCAGTGGAATTGGATGGAGGAGCGGAAGCAGTCGAAGCGCTCATGCAGTAGTCCTTACAAAACAAACGTGCTGGATCATACCAATCCAGCACGTTAAATGCTATGAACAAATCGGGCAAAGAGCCTACCCTTGCTGTCCAGATGCCATTCTTGCCCGCAGCTTGCTGTGCTGTTTACCATAGAGGAAGTAGATGATCAGTCCGAGACCGAGCCAGATGATAAGCCGCCACCAGTTATCGGCAGGCAGGGAAAACATCATGGTGAGGCAGAGGATGATTCCGGTGGCAGGAATTACAGGTACCATCGGACAACGGAAAGGTCTTTCTGCATTGGGATTGATCCTTCGCATGACGAGCACTGCAGCACAGACCACCACGAAGGCAAACAAGGTACCAATGTTGGTCAGATGGAGCAGGGCATCAATCGGGAGCAGCCCTGCAGCCAGGGCGACCAGTGTGCCAATGAGAATGGTACTCTTCCAGGGCGTCTGGAACTTGGGATGAATGCTGGCAAAGAATTTAGTTGGCATGAGTCCATCACGGGCCATGGCAAGGAAGACGCGTGGAGCGCTGAGCATCATCACCAGAAGCACCGAGGTGATTCCAGCAACGCCTGCGATAGAGATAATAACCTCGGCCCAACCCAGACCAATCTGCTTGAATGCCGATGAAACACCAGCATCCTTGTCGATCAGGTTGTATTTGACCATGCCGGTGAGCACAGCAACTACGCCAATGTAGAGTATGGTGCAGATGAGCAGAGAGCCGATGATGCCGAAGGGGATATCTCTCTTGGGGTTCTTGGCTTCTTCTGCCTGTGTGGAGACCGCATCAAAGCCGATGTAGGCAAAGAAAATAATAGCAGCACCGGCAATCATTCCGACGGGCTGGCCTCCTGCATTCGTCTGTCCATGTACGGGTATGCCAAAGAAGCTTAAACCAGTCCAGCCATAGGGGGCAAACGGGAAGTAATTATCCGGGTTGATGTAAAAGACGCCAACGCAGATGACAAAGACGACTGCAAATACTTTGATAGCTACCATAAGTGCATTGAAGAATGCACTTTCCTGAATGCCTTTCACCAGAATGATGGTGACGATGACGGCAATCATGACCGCAGGCATGTTGATGATGGCATTTTGCCGATTGGTAATTTTCGATTCGAAAGCCTGATCGCCTGCCAGCGCCAGTGTGTAAGGTTTTCCAGGGGCATTGGCTTTGTTATCTGCATTGATCCAAACTGCGATTTTGTGCTGATCACGGGTTTTCAGATCAGCGAATTTTGCTCTGTCAGCTTCGGGCAGCTTTTCACGAATGGCATCAGTGAGTGCCTGGTACGAAACCACTTTCTGCTGAACGACCATGTTGTCGTACTTGCCGACGGTATTAGGCAGCAGCATGCCATCGTCGTAGACATATGGGCCGCCTGTAAAGATAAATGGCAGAGACAATCCTAACTTGCCAATCACGCTTTGAAAATATCCTGACCATCCGTTGGCAACCGTTGCGGCGCCGACGGCATATTCGAGAACAAGATCCCAGCCGATAATCCAGGCGAAGAGTTCACCCAGGGTGGTATAGGCATAGGTGTAGGCACTGCCTGCTACAGGTGCCATGGATGCGAATTCAGCATAACATAAGGCGGCCATCACGCAGGCGAACCCTGCCAGCATGTAAGAAACCATCAGTGCTGGACCAGCGATTTCATGTGCCGCCTTGCCTGTTGCAACGAAGATACCGGCACCAATCACAGCACCTACACCCAGTGCCACCAGAGTCCATGGGCCAAGCACTCGTTTTAAGCGATGCTCCCCACCTGACTCTTCCTTGAGAACCTGCTCAAGTGATTTCGTCGCGAATAGCTGATTCGGCATAGCAGCCCGTGCTCCTGTTAGCGCAATAATTCACACTTCCAATAGTGTTCCTTTTATTGAAGGACTTGAACCGTTGGAAGGTCAAGATAGAACTACCTTTCGTATCAGACACTTATAGCCTGTGTCAAGCATCAACATTTGAGAATTGTCAGTTGGTAAACCTGGTACCTCGTGCAGCCTATATCCATGTTCCCTTTTGTGCCCACCATTGTGGCTACTGTGATTTTGCGGTGGTTGCTGGTCGTGATGACCTGATGGATGCCTATTTACAGGCACTTCAGCGTGAAATGGGGCCGGAACAGGAAGAGATAGATACTCTGTTTCTGGGTGGTGGAACGCCCTCACACCTGCCCATGCCACAACTGAAAAAATTATTAGATATTCTTCGGGAACGGTTCACCTTAAACCCAGATCATGAATTCAGCATCGAGGTGAACCCTGATAGCCTGACCGATGAAAAACTGCATCTGCTGCAGGAATATGGTGTGAACCGGATGAGCATAGGCGCTCAATCGTTCCATACCCGCACGCT
Source organism: Planctomycetia bacterium (assembly GCA_016795155.1). Lineage (NCBI taxonomy): Bacteria > Pseudomonadati > Planctomycetota > Planctomycetia > Planctomycetia bacterium. The sequence continues at coordinate 155,780 of JAEUIE010000005.1, forward strand.
GGCGGTACTGGAACGGCGGCATATATCCGAAGAAGTGCCTCGCGTGGTGGAACTGGCTCGCAGCTTCATGCATTCCATCTCACTTGATTTAATGTTTGGTGCACCGGGGCAGACACTGTTTCAATGGCAGATGGATCTGGAGCGGGCGTTGGCACTGCCCATCAATCACCTTTCCACTTATGGTCTGACCTATGAAAAAGGAACCAGGCTGTGGAAGAGTGTTCGCGAAGGTTTGATTTTACCTTTGACCGAAGAAGATGAACGGCGGATGTACGACCTGGCAATGGATTGGCTGTATGAAGCAGGCTGGGAGCATTACGAGATATCGTCGTTTGCCACGGTGGGGCATCGCTGCAGACACAACCAGGCATACTGGATCAATTTACCCTTTTACGGTTTCGGCCTGGGGGCAGCACGGCATCTGAACTTCATTCGTGAAGTGAACACGCGAAGTATCGACGGTTACATCAAGAAGTGCATGGCGGGTGATTCGCCCACGCAGCAGCGGGAAGCCCACACGCCGGAAAGTTATGCTCGCGAGACAGCAACGCTGAATCTGCGCCGCAAAGAGGGTATTATCCGACGGATGTTTCGCGATCAGACGGAAATAGACATTGATGACATTGCCCACGATGTCATCAGGCGGTTTGTGATGCAGGGGTTATTGGAAGACGATGGTTCCTCGGTGCGGTTGACCAAGGAAGGTAAGTTTTTGGCCGATACGGTGTGCAGTGCGTTTGTATCGGCGATATAAAAAGAAAGTTATCAGCAATCAGCAAACGGCAATTTGCGTTCTCAGACGCCCTTCGGTACCACCGTAATTCCTGCATCGGTGAGGATGTAGCCTTTTTCGCGATCGGCATCGGCATTGTAGCCTATGCTGGTTTTTTCGGGGATGTTAACGCCTTTTTCGATAATCGTGCGACGAATCTGGCAATGTCTGCCAATCGTTACACCGGAAAAAAGTATGGAATCTTCCACCCAACTGTAGCTGTTGATTCTGACATTGGGTGACAGAATGCTGCGAAAGACATGACTTCCCGAAATGATGCTGCCCAGCCCGACTAAACTGTCGATGGCTTCACCACGGCGGGCGTTGGGGCCTAACGCGTGTTCGCCATGCACAAATTTCGGTGGTGGTAACTGAGGTAGCCAGGTGCGGATGGGCCAGTCGCGGTCGTAGAGATTCAAGACTGGATCGGTCGCGATCAGATCCATGTTGGCATCGTAATAGGCTTCCAAAGTGCCTACATCCCGCCAGTATGCCTGGGCTTTGCGGTTTTTGTCGACAAAGGGAAACGCAAACAGACGGTTGGTCTCCACCAGCCTGGGTAACAGGTCTTTGCCGAAGTCGTGGGAAGAATCCTTGCGGGTAGCATCGGCACAGAGCCAGTCGTAGAGGAGTTCTGCCTTGAAGACATAGATGCCCATGGATGCCAGACAGCGGGCCGGGTCATCGGGCATGGGTGCAGCCTGTTCAGGCTTTTCTTCGAAGGCGAGAATACGGTTCTCACTATTTACCTGCATCACTCCAAATTGTGAGCATTCGCCGATGGGAACAGGCAGGCAAGCGACTGTGACATCAGCCTGTCGTTCCCGGTGGGCTTCGATCATGGTGCGATAGTCCATCTTGTAGATATGGTCGCCACCCAGCACCAGGATGAGTTCAGGCTGTTCCTGTTCGATACTATAAATGTTCTGGTACAGGGCATCAGCGGTGCCTCGATACCATTGATCGTTCATACGCTGTTCGGGGGGCAGCACATCAATGTATTCGCCCAGTGGTCGGCTGAGAAAGTTCCAACCCCGCTGGATGTGGCGTTCCAGGCTACGGGCTTTGTACTGTGTGAGAATAAGAATGTGGCGTAAGTTTGAATTAATGCAGTTTGAAAGGGTGAAATCAATGATGCGGTATTGTCCACCGAAGGGAACAGCGGGTTTGGCACGGTCACGCGTCAGCGGTTCGAGCCGGGTTCCTTTGCCACCTGCCAGGAGTATCGTGAGTACACTCAAGGGAAAAGATTCTGTGTGAAGTCAATACCCTACCCACATTACCCATCGTGAGAAAGAATGCAATCTTCAATTTCCAATTAACTCCAGACGTTTTTGCAACCTAGAATGTGGGTAGCAGCGAAGAATGAACAGGTGATCCCATCTGCAACGTATACTGAAGCAGAGGATTTGAAGGAACATCCAATGCCCGGAAGACTAACCATTGCGTTCATTCTGTTTCTTTTCGTTGGCATGTCGCTTTGGCAATGGATGAGGAATTTTGGTTCTGCCGTGGGCGATGGTCCGCAACTGAAGCCTTCGCTCGAATTAGCGGCCCAGGATGGCACCACTAACTGGCAACTCCTGTATAATCGCAGCAGGTTGGGTGATGCTCAGACCACGGTGCTGAAATCATCTTCAGGAGTTTACATTCTCAAGCAGAATGTATTGCTCGATGGCGACCTGGAAGCCTTTATGGGGCCTCTGTCTGCCTTTGCCAAGTTGTCAGGCATCAAGTTGAATGATTACCGTGCCATGATTCGAACTGAGCTGGAACTGACCTATCTTGGTACGATGAAGAAGCTGACATTGAGTTTTGTTGCCAACCCACGACCTGTTCTGACGGCAGAGGCAGCACAGAAAACATTGAAGAACGCAGTCCTCCCTGAAACAGAAAAATCCAAGGACAAAGAGGAGCAGAACTATCTGCTAAGGCTCAACCTTGTTGCAGATGTGCAGGAGCACGATCATCTGAACTTTCGAGGAGAGTTCGCCTTTGCGACCATGAAGTTTCCGATTCGAGATGTTAGTGTGAAGTATCGCAATAAAGAATCGTTTCTGAGCAATATTGCTCCAACCGACTGCATGGCAGGAATCAGATTAGGGCAACGCTGGCAAACGCCTATCATTGATCCGACCCAGATGATGATGAGCGCCTTAGCCACTTCGAAAGCGAATGAACTGAGCAGTGGCGCCTTCAATACCGATGAACTGGTAAAAACCAAGATTGCAGAGATGAACGTACTGGAGGAGTTGAAGGACCTGCAATGGGATGGGAAAAATGTGCCGTGTTATCTGGTACAATCAATGGATAAAGGGACAAAAATGCAAATCTGGGTGAATGCCACCAATTATCGTGTTCTGAAACAATCCATTGAATCAGATCGATACCAGATGGAAATGGTCCGCGAACCGAAGAAAGAGGAATAGCAGGGATTGAGCGTTCATTACATAACACTTTCACATCAAGAACCAACACATGATTGAACTGATCAACGTCTCCAAATCATATGGCAATAAAGAGGCGGTCAAGAACATTTCGCTCAACGTTCAGCGGGGTGAACTTTTTACGTTTCTGGGGCCTAATGGTGCAGGCAAAACCACCACCATCAAGATGCTCTGTGGCCTTCTCAAGCCGACCACCGGCATTTTGAAGGTGGGAGGATACGACATCCAGGCGGAAGGTGATAAGGCACGCCAGATACTCAGTTATGTACCCGACTTGCCGTATCTGTACGAGAAGCTGACAGGCCGGGAGTTCATGCAGTTCATCATCACGATGTATGGTATGGATCCGGATGCAGGCCGCCGACGCATGGAGGAAATGATCGATCTGTTTGAATTGGAATCTTTCGTCGATGATTTGAGCGAGAGTTATTCCCACGGCATGAGGCAGCGAACAGTTTTTGCATCAGCCTTATTGCATCAGCCGGAAGTGCTCATTGTCGATGAACCGATGGTAGGCCTTGATCCTAAAAACCAGCGACTGGTGAAAGACCTGTTACGCGACCAGGTGAAAAAGGGCGTAACGGTGTTCATGTCGATTCACACGCTGGATATTGCCCAGGAACTGGCAACACGCATTGCCATCATCAATCATGGTCGGATAGTGGGCGAGGGCACGCTCGATGAGTTACGCCATAAGGCTGAGCATGGCGGGCAACTCGAGGATGTGTTCCTCAAGCTGACCGAGGCAACTGATGCAGAGGCGGTGGCAGCATGAGTTCCGCCAGCTTGAACTTTACCAATGCCAGTCCGGGAAGCGTGGTTCCACATCAGAGGGCACTCTTTCGCAATCTGATGCAGCGTCTGTTCATCAACGGCATGAAGTTGATGGCGGAGAAGCAACGATTGCGACTCGTCTTGATTATTGTGCTTGGAACCGTCATCTGGGGCGGGCTGCTTTACCTGTTTATCGAAGGGTTTCAGTTTTTGCGGGGGTTTGATTTCAGCGGGAATGTCAGTCTGGGTATTACTGAATTGATCTTCGGGCTATTTTTCGTGTCCGTCACCGCACTGACATTATTTTCCACAGGTTTGATGATCTATGGCAACCTGTTTTCCAGCCCGGAAACGGCGTTTCTGCTGGCATCACCGGCCCATGCCGACCAGGTCTTTGCGCATAAGTATCGTGAAACGCTGATGTTCACCGGCTGGTCGTTCTTCCTGCTAGGTACGCCGATGATGATTGCGTTTGGCATCCTGTACGGAGCATCGTGGGTCTATTATGCTGTCATGCCGTTTTATCTTGTCGGGTTTCTGCTGTTACCTTCAGCAATCGGTGCCCTGGGCTGTCTGCTGATTGTCACGTTCCTGACCAAGAACCGCCGTGCAGTACTGATTGCGGTAGTGGGTGTCGTACTGGTCGTGGCCATTACCTGGCTTATTTCCGCACTGCAGGGAATGCAGCGTGATAGGGTTTCGCCGCAATGGATTGAAAAGCTGATTCAGCATATTCAGCCTACTCGCAATTCGCCTCCTGCCAGTTGGATGACGGAAGGGCTGGTTGCCCTGGTGCGCGTGAAGGGAAACGTAGCATTGCTGTGGAAGTCTGCCTGGGGAGACCGCGAAGAAATAGCACCGCTGATTGATGCACTCTATTACCTCGGTTTAGTCTGGGCCTATGGGCTGATGGCAATTCTGGTAGTTACGGTGCTGGCAACACGCTGGTATCGCCATGCTTATGATCTGGTAATGAGTGAAACCGGCGGGCGAAGAAAGTACCGTAGTTCATGGACCGATCACATCGTTTCCGTGCTCTTGTCGTGGAGTGATGTTCGCACACGCACCTTTGTTCTGAAAGACTGGCGAATGTTCCGGCGTGATGTATCCCAGTGGGCCCAGGTGGTGATCCTCGGTGGCATCATGCTGCTTTACTGCATCAGTATTCCCCGGCTGCCTCACGGGCAGTATGGCGAGCGGGAAAGAGCTTTGATTGGTTTGTTGAATGTTGCAGTAACTGGTTTGATGATGGCAACATTTACCAGCCGTTTCGTGTTTCCACTGATGAGCATGGAAGGTCGCAACTTCTGGATATTGAGTTTGCTGCCCATCGAACGGGAAAGATTGCTGACGAGCAAGCTGGCTTATGCAGCGACGTTTACGACACTGATCAGTGTGACGCTGGTGTTCCTGAGTGAGATCATGCTCCGGCTGCCTTGGCCCATTGTACTGACGCATCTGCTGGGAATGGCGACTCTGACTATCGGGTTGTCTGCACTTGCAGTGGGGCTGGGCGCTTATCTGGTGAACTTGAAGGAAACCAACCCTTCGAAAATAGCGACCGGTTTTGGTGGGACTATTAATCTTCTCTGCAGTCTTGGGTATGCGATATTAGTAGTGCTGATGACATCCTTGGCGGGAGTCATTTACTACAGTGGCTCGATGCTGGCAGAGCATCAACTGGTTGATTTCAACAAGTTTGTGCCCTGGCTGGTGGTCACTTTACTGGGTTTGGTAATACTGGGTGGCATTGCGATTGCAGTTCCCATGCGATTGGGCCGCCGGGCATTCCGTACGATGGAATTTTAAGTAAACCCACAAATGTATCTATTGGGTGATTTGGCACGGTTAGCGTGGGTACACGCAAACCGTGGCACCCGACTCGCATGATTTTTTTTATGGGCACTCTTTTCATCAGGTTAATGCTTGCTGCTCATCAGCACGGCTAGCTGGTTGCCAAAGCATGGCCAGGAACAAGGCTGCCATGCCCAGGCAGGAGGGCACTACGCCACGAGGCCAGGTAAATACCATGATGAAGCAGGAAATGGAAAGAATCAGAAACACACTGAGTGACAGCAGGCGACCCCAATAAATGCTTTGAGGGGAATATCCTTGGTTGGATGCAAAGACACCCAGGAAGCCCAAGCCAGTTGAAACAATGGCAAATGCAGGAATAAGAACGGGGAAATAGCCCACGTCGTGTTCCTCCCTGAACGGTGTGCGGGTCATCAGAACGGCAGGGAGATACCAAAGAGGGCGGAACTGTGGAAGGTCAGATGTCGGCATTGGTGCACGGAAACTTGAGAAGTTTCCAATTCAAATTGAATTGACAGGAAACACCACAGAATTCAGTTGCATTAAAGAGTTGCTTTATCATTCAATCAAAAGTGGATGTAACATCGATTTATCATCTTAACAATAATTTGAGATGAAATGCTGAAAGTTCTTGAGTATTATGGGCAACAGTAGTCGGCGATAATCCAAGTCGAGAATGTTGATGCTGGATGATAAAGGACGTTTCTCCATGATAAGCAACTCTCGCGATGAAAAATGTGAAATGAAACAGACTCTTATGGAAAAACAAGCCACTGAAATATCACAGATTACCACAACGCTGGATAACGCTGATCTTGAACCTCAAAGTAATGAAAGAATACAAGGCAAATTTGGGCGTTATGAAATAGTTCGAATCATCGGCAAGGGAGGGATGGGGGAAGTGTACTTGGCGCATGACACAGTGCTAGATCGCCAGGTGGCAATCAAGTTTCCAAAATTTCGTGGAACGGATATCGCCGCTCAGCGTGAACGATTCCGTCGTGAAGCCCGCGCAGCTGCAGCCCTGCGCCATTCTGGGTTATGTCCCGTGTATGACGTAGGTGAAGAGCAAGGACTCGATTTTCTGACGATGGCTTATGTGGAAGGTCCAACTCTGGCTGAATTGGTCAAAAGGAAGGGACCGTTGCCACCCCATGAAGCAGCGATTGCAATTCATCAAGTAGCCTCTGCAATGGCCTTTGCACATGAACATGGTTTTGTTCATCGCGACCTCAAGCCAACGAACATCGTGATGGAAACGGAAACGCAATCAGCGATCGTATTGGATTTTGGGCTGGCTAAGCGGATTTCGGGAGACAAACTGCCCGAAGAAAAACCGGTGGAAGAACCGATTACGAACGAAGGTGCAATCCTCGGAACTCCGGCTTATATGCCCCTTGAGCAATATACAGGAGATGTGGCACGCATCGGTCCTAGTGCAGATATTTACAGCCTGGGACTTATCCTCTTTGAATTGCTGACTGGAAAACGTGCGTTTCGAGACAACCATGAAATGTTGCAATCAGCCGTTCGTGATGAAAAACTTCCATCACTCTTAACATTGCAGCCTGCTATTGATCCTGGACTCGAAGCAGTTTATGCACGAGCAAGTGCCAGGCTGCCGGAAGATCGTTATTCTAGTATGGCTGAGTTTGCGACAGCACTGGAACCTTTTTGTCAACACAAGGTGTCTTCACGATCGCGATGGAAGATTGCATCGTTACTTTTGGGCACGGTGGCTGCTGCTGTACTTATTGGCATTATTATTTTCACATTTACTACCAGCGAGGGTTCGGTTCGTGTCGAAATCAGCGATGCCAAAGCCCCAGTAGAAATCAAACTAGATGGACAAATCATCCAACTGAACCTGGATGGCAAACCATTGAAAGTAAAACCTGGCAGACATCAGTTTACAGTCAGTGGTAGCGGTTTTGAGACGACCACGACCGAATTTACAGCTAAAGCCGGAGAGCAGGCTACTGTCAAGCTTACCGTGCAGCCTCTTCCCGTTGCCAGAAATGACTTACCAGCTGAATCCAAAGAGAGCATGAAAGAAGTGGCACGCTTAACGATCCTGCTGGAGGAGGCACAACAACGAAATGACAAGCCAGGTGTCCTCCGTTATGCAAGTGAGTTGCTGTTGAATGATCCAAAGAATGAAGATGCCCTGCTTATTCGAGGCCAGTATCGTTTTGAAAGAAAAGAATGGGATAAAGCCCTGATAGATTTCAATCAATGCCTGGAGGTGAATCCTAAGAATGCCAAGGCCTTATATCAACGAAGCATGACAAAATATCAAACAGGGCAGACAAAAGAGGCATTAGCAGGCCTTGATGCTGTTCTTCAAATTACTCCTGATTTTCATGAAGCAGTTCTCCAGAAGAGCTGGTTTCTAGGGTCAATTGGTCTTCATGAAAATGCACTCGCGCTGTGCAACCAGGCGATTGCCAAAAATCCAGAATCAGCAGAAGCCTTCTGGAAACGTGCCAGTATTCAATTTGCCCGAGGAGAGTACCCATCAGCCCAAGAGGATATGAAGGCCGCTATCGGGCTAGATGCCAGATTTCGTAATCAGTTTCCTGAGACCCTGCCTGATCCACCTGATTGGACACCCGGGGATACCACAGCACCAGAACTGAAAGAAATAAATCGCTGGTCCATCTCAAACAATCACTTCCATCACCACGTGCAGATCAAGCCAGATGGGACTCGAATGGCGATTGGTACCAATGGTGGTCATCTGTTTGTCCTGGATTTCCAAAAAGGCAATATTGTTTATGATCAGAGAAGATTATCGAAAATTAAAGCGACATTCAGAAGTGATAATCAGTTGATCTATTCGATCGAAAAAGCCACCCTGGAAACGGATAAGACCATACAAGCAGGTGTCTATCAGTTGGATTTGCAGACGGGCGAATCAGAGAGACTGTTTGACTGTTCAACCAATGGATATCCACACGCTTTAGCACTCAGCGATGATGAAAAAATGCTCGTGGTGGCTGGTTTTACGATCAAGCCTCACCTCTGGGATTTCTCATCACGCAAACTGGTTCGTACTCTGGATGATGCCGAGGGGGTTATAGAGGGTGCTGCCTTTTCCCGGGATGGTCGATATGTATTCACTGCTGCTTGGGATGACCTTCAAAAGCCTGTACGGATGTGGGATGTTTCCACTGGAAAGGAAGTCAGACATTTCAGCGGGCATGTTGGTGGTAGTATTCATCTGGCAATTTCCAAAAAACGAGATCGAATATTGACATGTAGCGTACGTGATAGAACTGCGCGTCTGTGGGATGTTGATTCTGGAAAAGAACTCAAGAGATTATGTCATCCCACCGGTCTCGTCCGTGTCGCTCTTTCACAAGATGGACGTTACGCATTAACGATCAGTGGTTGGCGACACAATCCAGATGGGTCGATCCATGCGCTTGAAATTAATAACCCATTTCCCAAAATATGGCCTAACCAACACGATAATATACTGCGTCTTTGGGATGTTGAAACTGGCCGAGTGATCGGACGATTCAAGGGTGGAAGTGCAGAGATGTATTCCATGGCCTTTACTCCCGATAGCAGTCAGGCAGTCGTTGGTTTTGATCGATCAATAATCTATCTGGATATTGCAAGCGCGGTTAAGCAAGCTGCGGGAAACACATTGAAGTGAGATGTCATCAGGTGAGGTTCAGATGATTTTGTTCACAAGTGAATTTGTAAATACTGCAGAACGTTCGGACGTTGATCATCTAATATTTTGAACTCCTTCAGAAGTTATTAATAATAATAACGTTTCGCTCAATGATTGGTGATCCCAGTTGGAATACGTTCAGCGTATGACCATACCATGGCTATAGAAATCAGGTAAATAACACGTCTTGAAACGTCATGAAAATGCATTTACCTCATCACCCGCTGCCGAATAATTGCCAGATGATGTTCTACATGGCCAGCAATAATATTGGCTAAAGCTGATACTGTCATGGAGTTGTTGTCGACCGTTCCGCGATTGATAAACTGCTCAGTTCGCAATCTCGAAAACAGCATGATGTTCGCCAGCCGCAAACTGATCCATTCGTACAGAAGAGTGGGGATGGATACATTCTGGTACTGCATGCCTTCGACCAGGATGTCCTGATCGAAGCCGGGCAGAGGAGTGGTGTCTCCAGCAGCGATGCGGGCAGCACGGTAGCCAAAGACACGTTCTCCATCGCCCAGGTGGCCCAGAACCTGCCTGAGGTTCCACTTCCAGGGCGAGGTCACTTCCAGCGATGCTGATTCGCTCATGTTTCCGAAAAGTTGTTGCATCTGATCAATCTGGCTGACGAGCATGGAACCAGCCTGGCCGGAAGGAACCAGTTTGATGTAGCGAAGAAAATATTCGTTGCAGTCACCTGCTGCTGGATAGGGGATAGCAATCTGTGGCAGAGAATCCAGAGTGAATGCAAACGGTTTCATGATGTCGGCTCCCATTACCTTGCCAATGAAAAAGCCCCAGCAATTACTGCAAGGGGCAAGGTCAATTACTTCTTGGGATAAGGAGGAACCTTGGGTATCTCTTTGCCCTTGGTTTTGATTTCCTCGAGCATGAGTTCGATGGCCCGATCGAGTTGTGCATCCTTGCCTGTATATTCCTCAGCAGGGTCATTATCGACCACGATGTCAGGATCAACGCCATACCCTTCCATGATCCATTCCTTGCCTTCGCGATCGTACCGGCTGAACTCAGGACGATTAAGTGTGCCACCATCCAGGAGAGGCAGCGTACCTCGGATGCCAACAACGCCGCCCCAACTTCGCTTGCCGATGAGCTTGCCCATGCCGTAAGTCTTGAAACGGTAGGGGAAGATATCGCCATCGCTGGCGGAGAACTCATTGAGCAACATGCACTTCGGGCCAACGTGCATACCACCTGGATCGGTGTTGGGAGTACCATTGCGGGTGATGCCGACCATGACCAGTTCTCGGCGAAGGCGTTCGGTGATCATGGGGGAGACATTGCCGCCGCCGTTGCCTCGATCATCAATGATCAGAGCTTTCTTGTTCAACTGCGGATAATACTGCCTGGTGAACTGGTTCAGGCCATTCTGCAGCATGTCGGGGATGTGCAGGTAACCAACCTGGCCACCCGTTTTCTCTTCCACATACTTGCGGTTGCGTTCTACCCAGGCGTGATAACGGATTTCGCTTTCATCGCTGAGTGGCGTCACAATCACTTCGCGGGCGCCTTCTTCCTTTGGTTCCTTGTTGATCTTCAGCACCGTCGGGCGACCTGCGGTACCCATCAGGGCGATGTTGGGGTTCACCAGATCTTTGACTGCATAGCCATTGATGCTGAGGATGTAATCCCCTTCCTTGATGTTGGAGTTGTTTTCGGTAAGTGGTGAACGAAGGCGGCTAGACCAGTTGGCGCCGGGAACCATTTTGCCGATTTGCAGCGTGCCAGCCTTGGCATCCTGTTTCAGTTCAGCTCCAAGGAGGCCCATCGGTATCTTGTTAACCGCAGGCAGTTCGCCACCACCCACATAGGCATGGCCACAGTTCAACTCACTGATCATTTCGCCGATGATATAAGTCAGATCAGCACGATGCTGAACATGTGCGACCAGCGGTTCATATTTCTTCTTCATGGCTACCCAATCGACGCCATGGAGATTGGGATCGTAGAAGAAATCGCGCATCTGTCGCCAGCATTCGTTGAACATCTGTTTCCATTCAGCCTGACGGTCGAGCCGTACTTCCAGCCCATCGAGCTTGAGTGTTTCTCCACCAGGAGGGATGGGGCCTTTGGGCAGATCAATGATGCTGTAGCTGCCTGGGCCACGGGAGATCAACATCTTCTTGCCATCCGCACTGATTTCATAGCCATTGATCTGGCCGAGCGCTGTTTCCTTGGGAGCGGGTGCTGACAGATCGAAGACATGGAGTTGACCAGCGCGCGTGTAGTAGACGCTACTGCCTACCGATTGCATGTTGCCGTAGTTGCCGGGAGCAATGGGTAAGCCCAGTGTGCGTTCGATGATTCCATCGAGTTCGATCTTGGTGATTTCCGGCTTTTTCTCTTCGGGCTTCTTGTCCTCAGCCTTTTTCTCTTCAGGCTTCTTGTCCTCAGCTTTCTTTTCTTCCTTGATGGTGACTTCATCGCTCTTGGGAGCAAAAGGTGAAACAGTTGCCTTGGCTAATGTGGTGAAGTAAATGCGATTGGTATTGGTATAGATGTGGTTGAATTCGGTCTGACCGTACGTGGGGTTGAAATCGCGAGCGGAGACGAAAAAGAGATACTTGCCATCACCGCTGAAGCAAGGGCCTGCTGAATTGTAGAAGGCTTCCGTGACAGGCGTCGATTTGCCATCAGCCAGGCTGCAGAGGTAAACCCTGCTGAATGCTCGAACTTCGGGGAAGGTGTAGGCAATCCAGTTGGAATCAGGCGACCAGACGAAATCATGCATCTCAAAGGAGTCGGCTTTGACGACCTGCTTTACCTGCTTGCTCGCAATATCCACATACTGGATTCGCTGTTGTCGATCAGACCAGGCGATCTTCTTGCTGTCGGGTGACCAGAGCAGTTCATATTTGTAAACGTTGCCGCCGGTGGTGATGGCAACAGGTGCACCACCTGCCTGAGGGAAGAGGACGATTTCATCTTCACCACTGGCATCGGAAACTGCAGCAATCCACTTGCCATCGGGCGACCACTTGGCATTGCGTTCATGCACTCCAGGAGTGTTAGTCAGGTTTCGTGTAGGACCATTCTGAGCAGGAACGGTGAAGAGATCGCCACGTGCGCCGAGCAGCGCACGTTTGCCATCGGGGCTGATTTCAAACTGGATCACGTTGTTCTTGACCGAAATCAGGCCGCCACGACCGCTGCTGAAATCTTCATTGAGTTGTACCGGAATCTTGTCCAGCTTTTCGGTTTTCAGATCGAACTTGTAGAGATGGCCACCGTTTTCAAAGACAACAGCATTATCACCCAGGCTGGGGAACTTGATGTCGTAATCGGTGAACTGGGTTAACTGTTTGGTCTCCTTGGTCTTCGGATCAACGCGGTACAAATTGACTTTCTTGTTGGCGTCACGATCCGAGATGAAATAGACCCCAGTGCTGTGGAACATGGGGAAGGTATCGAGAGCGCCGTTATTGGTCAGGTTCTCGATTTTCTTGGTGCCAATGTCGTAGAGCCAGACATCGTCTGCCATGCCGCCACGGTAGCGTTTCCAGGTACGGAATTCACGGAAGATGCGGTTGTAGACAAATTGCTTGCCATCGGGTGAGAAGCTACCGAAGCCGCCACGGGGCAGGGGCATGGGTTCAGGCAAATGACCATCGACATCTACCAGAAACAGTTCGCCAATGAAATCGTTGAAGCTCTTCATGCGGCTGCGGAACAGGATTCGTTTGCCATCGGGATGCCAGGCCATCACGATGTTATTGGGGCCCATGCGGTCGGAGACTTCATCGCGACCCAGCGTGGCAGTGTAGGTTAATCGCTTGGGAACGCCACCCGCGGCAGACATGACATAGACTTCGGTGTTGCCATCGTACTGGCCTGTGAAGGCGATCCACTTGCCATCGGGCGAGAAGTGGGGGAACATCTCAAAACCATCGTGGCTGGTGAGCCTTCGGGCAGTTCCACCGCTGGCTGGCACGCTGTAAAGGTTGCCTGCGTAGGTGAAAGCAACAGTATCCCCATGTATGGTGGGGAATCGAAGCAAACGGGCTTCCTGCGCCTGTGCCGATGAAAAACTCAACGCGAATGCCATCAGAACCAGAAATGAACGCAACACGCAAAACTCCCGACAGGTTAGGCGATTGACATACTTCTGTCAGGATAAGACGATGAGTCCAGTGCTGGCAACGGGGAAATGGTACAGTTTGCGAGAATGAGAGATTGGGGAGAAGCACCGCGTGAAATTGATCGATTGTCAGGCTGTTTATACACATTTATACACGGGTATACACGAAACCGTGTATATAAGGAATCGAATGCTGAAAAACAGCCTGAAACAAACCAAGCCGGGTTATTGCCCGGCTTGGTTTGAGTAATTTGGTATGCTTATTTGCTGACATGCCCCTGGACAGGCAGTTCGACAGTCGAGTTATCAAGATCAGTAAGAATTTTGATCTTCTTAACCAGTTCGCCTGCTTCGGCATTGCCTGAGTAGGTGATTTTGAGCACATGGGCCACCTTGGCTTCGTCTGTTTTGGTTTGATCAATGCTCAAAGTATTGTCGAGGCCTTCGACGCCTGTGATTTTGAAGGGCTTGGCACCACGGATCACGATTTTCTTTTCAACCGTGCTGGTTCCGAGTTTGCCCAGGTTCAGCGTTTGTGGCGTTACAGCCAGTGAACCCTGAATTTCCACGCTCATGGGAATGCGAATGCGCGGGGTGGTTGGGTCGTTAGTCACCAAACCAATGCTGGCATGCCAGAAACCGGCAGGGGTGTCTTCACGCAGGCGAACCGTCAGTCGATAACTGTTAGGCTGAGTGCCATTCGGGTCAATTCTGGTCTGCAGGTAGCCATTTTCATTTTCGATACCGGTGATGCGCCAGCCTGAGAAGGCACGGTGTTCCACTACGACGGATTGTGAGGGAGCAGCACCGAGTTTGACTTTGCCAAACTGGATGGAATCAGGACTGAGAGTAATGTCATCGCGGCTGACGGTTTTCAACATCAGCCTGGTTTCGGCAGCGTAGGGGCGATCAAAAGCGACATAAATGGTGAAATCGCGAGTGCCGCTGTACAGAATGGTGTTCACTTCCACCATGACGGAGGATGATTCGCCGGGGGCGATTTCTTCTTTGACAGCGCGGGCTGTCGCACAGTGGCAGGAAGTGCGTGTGTTCGAGATGTGAACCGATTGCTGGGTGTTGTTGGTGAACTTGAAATGATGGACGAGTTTGGTGCCACGAGGCACGCCACCTACGTCTTTGACCGATTCTTCAAAGCTGAGAACAAGGTTATCGGCGGCGAAAAGATACGATGGCGCCAGCAGCGCGAACAGCAGGGTAAAACGAGAACGGAACATGCCGACCTCTGATGGCACAGAGACTCAAACCCCCACCAATCAGTGAACGACAGCGTGTGTGCGTCAGCACGGAGCGTCCAGCTTACATTAAGCTCGACTGATCGGCGATGCACTAATTTTTCCACCACCCAGCAGAATAGTCAAAAAAGAGCACCTACACCAGACATAAACGACAGACTTTTTCGGAAGGGTCATAGCGTAGCGGTAAACTGATCATCCTGGGTAAGCTTTTCCGGATGCAAGCTGATTAGCAGATTCACCAAGGGCACGGGCGAGTACCAGCACGCGAACGCTGCCTGCACCCGCCTGTAATAGTGCCCTGGCACAGGCATCAGCCGTGCTGCCGGTAGTCATTACATCATCAATGAGCAGAACATGTTGACCACGGAAACGAATGGGAATACTTGCTTTCATCGCTTGCATCAGGTTTTTGCGGCGCTGGGATGGAGTGACTGAAGCCTGCAGGGGAGTTCGACTGGTTCGCCAGAGCCACCAGGTTCGTAACGGTTTTTGCAAGACGCGGGATACGGCCGATGCCATCACTTCGGCCTGGTTGTAACCACGCCAGAAACGACGCGACCAGTGCAATGGGACGGGAACAATAGCGTCAACCGGCCACTGGTTCAGTTGTGGCTGAAACTGTTTAGCCAGCATCGTTGCACTGTGGAAAGCCAGGGATTCGTTCGCTTGGTGTTTCAGTTGCAGTATGAGGGATCGCAAAGGTTGCTGGTAGCCACCCCAGGCCAGTGCTGCGGCAAATGTATAGTCTTCGTCCTGGCAGTGTGGACAATTGACCGCGTTGGCTGGCATGGTCGGAAAAGGAGCCGCACAGCGTGGGCATTGCGACTGCAGCAAATGGTTACATTGTATCCGGCAGGATTCGCAGAAAGGCTCGCGATCTTCAGGAGCATGGTGTTTATCGCACAGATGGCAGCAAGGCGGATAGACTAGATCACCCAAACCCTGCGACAGCGATACAATCCAGGGTTGATGCAGAATCAAGTCAATTGGCCTTTCAGATTTCCTGGTCGCCGCCGATGGAGGTATGTCCCTTGTGATGATGCTTCTTGCCATAGGTGCGGTCAAGCATCGTTTCCATTTTTTCTGCAGCAGCACTGACAGCTTCGATCACGGTACCAGCCAGGTGCGTTACAGCAACGGGAGTCCGCCCAGCAGGTCGTGCTTCCAGTACGCATTTCTTATCATCGCCACGATCTTTGTGGCTGTTTTCATCATGCACAAAGACATCGACCCGGGTCAGGTGTTCCGTGAACCGGCTCAAGGTATGAGTGACAATGGAGGTTATCTGTTCATTCTGTTCGCTATCGCCCTGGCTGTTTTTGTCCAAGTGAATCTGTATCTGCATATTGTTCTCCTTGTAAGTGTTTCGTTTTCCGCATTACAAAGGTTCATGGCACAAGTTGGACTATCATGGGGAAGCAGATGTCAATTTATCCTTAAGAAAATCTGCAATGGTTCGGTATTTTCCTTGCGCACCCGGATACATCAAGTGCGCTTCCACTCCCAGAGCATCACAGCGTTTTTTCAGTTCCAGACCATGATTGACATGATGGACCATCCAGTTGCGGGCTGCCATTTTATCTTCAGGCACTGGTGCATCAGGCGACATGGAATAGCCCATGAAGATGGTAGGATCGTCTTTACTGATCAGTTTCAGTGCTGCAACTTTGTTGACCTTGATGGATAACTCATCGTCTGTGCGGGCATCGAACATATTTCAGATGTTGTGAGTCGGGTTGCTGGCGTTGGGAATGTGCTTGCTCCACCAGTCCAAATCCATGGTGACCTGTCCTCCATTGGTGGCGACACAGCACAAGCGAGTCGATTCCCGTTTGAGTGGATCGGAACTTCTCGCATCAGCCTGGTCATCATGAAATGCCAGATACATGACGAGTTGTGCGCCTGCAGAGCCACCAAACCCGCCAACCCTGGTTTTGTCGATATTCCATTCCGAATGTTTGGACCGAAGAAACTGAATAGCCTGCACGCAATCTTCGAATGCACCAGGCAACGGTGCATGTTGAAGCAAACGATAATTCACTGCTGCAACGGAAACACCTGACCGTAACAGTTCATTCAGTGTGTTGTCGTTCAGCGAACGCTTATCGCCATTCACGAAACCGCCACCATGAATGAAGATAGCAAGCGGGGCTGGTTTTTCTTTAACGGAAGGCGTTTGCCAGAAGTCGAGAACGTTCCGCTCGTGGCTTCCATAGCGAACATCGGCATGGGTTGGTTCCGGTCTGTTTCTGGTGGGAACGAGCGGTGTGGCTTTCTTTTTTTCTTGTGCCAAGAGTGGTTTGTACCAGGTCAGAAACAGCAGTATCAGGATGCAACCGTAACACGCCAGGTTCTGCATACATCTCCTCCGAAGGTCTTTTTAGCGTACCGTGTGAAAGAGCAACACTCAACGAGAAAGCACTGCGAAACTCCGCCTTGACCAAAATGGAACTGATGGTATCACTCCGCTGCTTGTGGAGGATAGCGCATGCCGAGTCTGAAATTCGCTACACAGTGTATATTACTCATCTTGTTTAGCCCTTTGCTTGCAGGCTGTGCTCACTTTGGTGACGATTTCACTGCTTACAACGAAAAAGGTGAGTGGTGGGATATGGGGTACAAGTTCGATCTGATGTGGAACCAGGGTGGTGAACCACTTCAAGTGATGGCTAACAGCCAGGATGGTGACTTGCGTCGCCGGGCCATCATGCGGATGAGCGAGCCGAGTGACCCGAAAGAACGTGAACACTACATCACAGTATTATCGACGGCAGCCCGAGCAGAACGGGATGCCATCTGTCGGCTGGCCGCCGTGCAGCAACTGGGCACTTATAAAGACCCGGCAGCAACTCAGGCACTGATTGCAGCTTATAGTGTACCTGCCAATATGCAGGACAAAAATGGGGTGATTCAGGTAGCGGTAGTGCAGGCGCTGGGTAAGAAGAAAGACCCTGCAGCGATCGAAACACTGACTGCAGCGCTGGATCCGAAAAACCAGGAAGATTTGCGTGCTGCAGCGGCACGGTCACTGGGGCAGTATCCCGATTACAAGACATCAAGCGCCTTGCTGGCATCCTTGAAGCAGGAACGGAGCACAGCAGTACGCTACGAAGTGCACCAATCGCTGGTGAAGATCACCGGTCGCACGGTACCACCCGATGCGGTAGCTTGGGAACAGGAATTTCAAAAGGCTGCTGCCACCGGAGAACCATTGATGAAGGAACCGAATGCCTTCATCAAACTGGTCAACTGGTGGAGCGAGTAGCTTAACGCTCAACGATCTGCAGTTTGAACTTGTTGACGAGGCTGAGAAGCTCTTCCATCTCAGCCTTGTTCACTTTGTACTTTTCCAGGCTCAGTTTCAGATCGTTCGCCAGGGCATCGTATTCCTCGCTGGTGATTTTCAGGCCACCATGGGTTTCTCGCATCGATTTGCCTTCATATTTCAACGGCCCTTGCGAAATAGTGCTGATCCACTGGACCAATCGTGACTTCAACTGTGTCACCTGGGCATCAGTAGCGGTCCATTCCTTGCCGGTGTTCCTGCGGGCGAAATTTACCTTCGGATTGTTCATTGCACGAATGACGAAATCATCGACTACGAGAGTAATGGCTGTTTCGCCACCCAGTCGATCCCATAGCGGCTTGGTAATGATGCTGCTGTCCAGAATGCTGGGCTTTGTTTCCCCCATCCGCCGCATCAACTCATTCCGTTCAAAGGGGGATACGAAGAACTTATCGAGCGAAGCACGAAGGTCATCCATCATGGCATTGAACTCAGGTTCAGAGATTTTCATCCTGCTGTGCAGCAGCTTGATATCCTGACCGGAGTATTGAACCGGGCCACCGGTAATGCTGCTCACAAACTGTAGCAGCTGTTTCTTTACCTTGTTGATATTTTCCGGGTTGGCTTCCCATTCCTGCCCGGTGCCACGCCGGGAAAAGTTCACGCGTGGATTCGCCAGGCTGCGAGCAACCCAGTCGTCGACAATGGGTTTCAGGGCTTCTTCGCCACCCATACGTTTCCAAAGGGTAAGCGTTTCAGCCGTGGAAGCTGGAGGGGTCTTGGCTGGGGGAGTTGCATCATTTTTCGACTGATGCGTATTCTTGATGGACGTACGGAGTTCATCAATAGCTGTGCGCAAAGCAAAGGCTCGATCAGCAACGTTGGTAATGCTGTCTGAGTCTTTCAATACCTGTTTGATTTTCGTCTGCGATTCGGGGCGATGATCGAGAAATCCAAGAATGCTCAGCAGGCTGCCCTGGTAGAGGCGATAGCAGGCATCATGTCCACCCCGGTTGTAGATATCGGTGCCGAGTTTGAGTACTTCGTACAACTGGTTTTCAATGCGGGCATCGAGGTCTTTAGGAGAATAGGGTTGAGCGAGAAGAGTGCCAGACTGCACCAGTAACACCATTGCAAGGCTGCCAATTAGCCGGTACATAGGCCTACCCTCGGAACAGGAAGTACCTCAACACTCTATCAGATAGATTGGCTGGATAACAGTGGTTCCAGTCTTGAGGCGAGTATTCATCAGAAGAAGACGCTGTATCTTCCCATTTTGCTGGCAATTCAGTTAGGGAAAGTTATTCTGGTAATGTTCAACTGTAGCTGAATTGAAGTGTGGCATGACATCGCTCAAGCCAATTACCCCGGCAGGCATTCCTGCAGCTATTGAAAAAGCCAGGCAATATCGTTCATTGAACGAGCCCGAAGCGGCGGAAAGCATTTGTCTGGATGTTTTGCTGATTGATCCCAAGCATCAGGATGCATTGATCATACTATTACTGACAATAACCGACATGTTTGATCAATCACTGACCAGCGGCGCTCAGAAGGCCAAAGAGGTACTTTATCAGCTTAATGATCCCTATCATCGGGCCTATTATCATGGCTTAATCTGTGAACGGCAGGCAGTGGCTCAGCTTAATCGAGGTGCACCCCAAGCCGGACAGGTTGCTTTTGAATGGCTCGAAGATGCCATGCATTGGTATCATGCTGCAGAAAGCATCAGGCCAGTGGGGAATGATGATGCCATTTTGCGATGGAATGCCTGTTATCGACTGCTGGAACGCTACCCTGAGATCAGGCCTCTGCTGAATGATCAGGTTGAGCGCGGTACAGATTCATGAACTCTCCCCGCATGCCCTGGTGGCGTCGCTGGTTTGGCAGACGTTCGGAACGACATGCAGAGCAATTCCTGCGGAAGAAGGGTTTCCGCATCCTGACGAGAAACTGGTCATGCCCGCTGGGTGAACTGGATCTCATCGCCAGGCAGGGGAATGTGCTGGTGTTTGTCGAAGTAAGATCCACATCGCACGAAACAGCAGAGTCAGCAATAGAATCAGTTAATCCGTCCAAACAGCGGCAACTGAGCCGACTGGCACTGGCGTTCATGAAGCAATACCGCTTGTTTGATGTAACAGCCCGGTTTGATGTAGTCGTACTTGCCTGGCCAGCCGAGGCAAAACAGCCTGTAATTCAACATTTCGAGAATGCGTTCGAGTCGACGATCAGCAGAAGTATGATGGGATAGTTGAATTGAAGAAAGGGAAATTAACAGCAATCGGATACCAATCTCGAAATGTATAATTCATAATAGCCTATGACGATTCGCTGAGTGTTTTGGTGATAAATGCGAAGAAGCTTGCAAATCAACAGTTGGTGGAAGGGGAGTTCTTTCCTTACGCTGGTTGTCTGTCTGATTGGTCAGTCGTCAGTGGTGGCTCAAGGCGATCAACTCACTTTGGGTGCTGCAATCTATAAGAAACAGTGCATTCGATGTCATGGGCAGCATGGAGAAGGGGTTAAAGACAAATACGCTTCGCCGCTGGAAGGCGATAAGAGCGTTACCCAGTTGGCACTGCAGATCAAAGAGACCATGCCAGAAAATAAACCCGATTCACTCACCACGCAGGAGTCGGAAGCGGTTGCCAAATATGTGCATGTAACCTTCTACTCCAAGATTGCCCGTGAACGCAATAAGCCAGTACGTGCCGATTTGTCGCGATTGACAGTCAGACAATATCGCCTGGCTGTTGCAGATGTTATCGACCATAAGCTTGGTAAAGGCTGGTGGGGCGAGAAACGTGGCCTCAAAGGCGACTATTTCAATTTCAAGCATTGGCGGAATGACAAGAAAGTTTTGGAACGGGTTGATCCCGCCATCGAGTTTGATTTTGGCACCAGCAGCCCGGTGCAGGGGAAAATGGAGGATTATGAATTCTATATCCACTGGTTCGGCGGGGTGCTGGCGACCGAGACTGGCTGGCACGATTTCATCATTAAGAGCAATCAAGCCTGCAGGCTGCATGTGAATCATGAAAACAAGCCGATCATTGATGCCTGGGTCAAATCAGGCAAGGATGATGAATTCAAGGCGAGCCTGTATCTGATTGCAGGGAAGGTTTATCCGATCAAACTTGAATTTTCCAAGGCCAAGCAGGGGGTCGATGATTCAGCCGATAAGAAAAAAGCAGCTGCGCCTGTGCCAGCCTACATCACCTTGAAATGGAAGCCGCCGGGTGGAGTCGTGCAAACCATTCCCGCACAGAACCTGACGCCAGACTGGTTTCCTGAAAGTTATGTAGCATCCACGCCGTTCCCGCCTGATGATCGCAGTTACGGCTGGGAGCGAGGCAGTTCCATTTCCAAAGCCTGGGATCACGCGAGTACCGATGCTGCACTGGAAGCGACCAGTTATGTAGTCGAACGGATCGATAAGCTCGCAGGCATCAAGAATGGCGACAAGGTACGGGATAAGAAAATCAAACAGTATTGCCAGTCATTCATGGAGCGGGCCTATCGTCGACCACTTTCCGAGGAGCAGAAAAGCCAGTTGGAGAAAGTCTTTGGAAAAGCAGCCAACTCCGAAGATGCACTGAAACGAATTGTCTTGACGACGCTGAAATCACCCCGGTTCCTTTATCGTGATCTGGATAACAAGGAGGAACAGTATGCCGTAGCGAGCCGTTTGTCCTTTGCCTTGTGGGATGCTCTCCCTGATGATGAACTGCTCAAGGCAGCGGCAGCAGGGAAACTCAAAACGCGGGAGCAGATTGACCAGCAGGCCTGGCGCATGCTGAACGACCAGCGTGCTGTTGCCAAGCTGAACGAGTTCTTCCGGCACTGGCTCAAGATTGATCAGGTGCACGATCTAGCCAAGGATGCCAAG
This sequence comes from Planctomycetia bacterium, assembly GCA_016795155.1. NCBI lineage: Bacteria > Pseudomonadati > Planctomycetota > Planctomycetia > Planctomycetia bacterium. The sequence continues at coordinate 177,809 of JAEUIE010000005.1, forward strand.
CGTTATCCAGGTTTCACCGATTTGCTGATTCAGGATTTACGAACATCCTTGAATCTGTTTCTCCATGATGTTGCATGGAGTAAGGATTCGCAGTTCAAATCCCTGTTGCTCAGTGAAGAAATTTATCTCAATGAAAAACTGGCTAAGTTCTATCAAGTGAAGCAGAAAATCGAGGGTTTTCAGAAGGTGAAAATGGATGTCGGTCATCGTGCTGGTGTTCTAACGCATCCATACCTGATGTCGAGCTTTGCTTACGTGAGTGAGACATCGCCCATCCATCGTGGAGTATTTCTGGCCCGTGGCATACTTGGCATTACCTTGAAGCCACCGATGGAAGCGTTTACGCCATTACCTGCCGAGTTGCATCCGACACTTTCTACACGGGAACGTGTATCCCTGCAAACCAAACAGCAGGCCTGCATGAGTTGCCACACCATCATCAATCCTCTTGGTTTTACCATGGAGCATTTTGATGCTGTGGGACGATTTCGGGAAAAGGACAACGGTAAACCGATTGATGCCACGGGAGCCTACTTCACGCGAACGGGGAAACTGGTCAAGTTTGCAGGTGTTCGTGATCTGGCTGAGTACCTGGCCAACAGCCCGGAAGTGCATGAAGCGTTTGTCGAGCAGTTGTTCCATCACATGGTCAAGCAGCCGATACGTGCGTATGGTGTGAACAAGCGAACTGAATTGACAGCAGCTTTTACCCAGAGCAACTTACACATCAAGAATCTGATGGTTCAGATTGCAGTGAATGCGGCTCTCCCCGAACCAGGCGCTACAGCACAATCGTCTCGATAAGACTTTGACAGGAAAGAATCATGCTGAATCGACGTGAATTTGTCCGCAAACTGGGGCTGAGCGCAGCGGCAGTGCCTTACATTCTGAATCTGCCCAGCCTGTGCTTTGCCAATCAGACGGCCCGCAAACAGCGGATGGTAATTATCTTCAGCCCCAATGGCATCGTGCCCAAGACTTTCTGGCCGGACAAGGAAGAAGAGCTGACCAGCTTCAAGGAAAGTTTGAAACCTTTGGAACCTTTCAAGGACAAAACGCTGATTCTGAAAGGCGTTTGTGATCGTGTTCAGGGCGATGGTGACAACCACATGCGAGGCATCGGCTGCCTGCTGACAGGCATTGAACTGTTCCCAGGCAATATCCAGGGTGGTTCGCATACTCCCGCAGGCTGGGCTTCGGGGCTTTCCATCGATCAGGCTATCAAGGAACATTTGCAGAAAGATGAAGCACGACGAACCCGCTTTGGCACGCTCGAATTTGGCGTCATGGTGCCTGAACGTGCTGATACCTGGACGCGCATGGTCTATGCCGGTCCGAACAAGCCGATTTCCCCCATCGATGATCCCTATCAGATGTTCAATAAGCTTTATGGCAAAGTAAAAGATCAGGAGCTGCTCAAGAGCATTCTGGATGATGTCAGCGATGATCTCAAGAAAGTAAGCCAGGCGGTCAGCAAGGAAGACCGTCGACTGCTCGATGAACATGCAACCTTTGTCAGGGAAATGGAACAGGAACTGAAATCAGCGAAGAAGGCGGATGTTGGCCATGCTGTTCCGGTGCTGGAGCCGGGAACCCGGCGTGATAACGACAACATTCCCCGCATCAGCAAGATGCAGATTGATTTGATCGTGAACAGCTTTATGGCTGATTTCAATCGCATTGCCACCCTGCAATACACCAATTCCGTGGGGCAGGCGAAAATGCGCTGGTTGGGGATAAGCGAAGGGCATCACGATCTTTCGCATGAGCCTGATAAAAATGAAAAGGCCCAGGAAAAACTGACCAAGATCAATCACTGGTTCTGCGAGCAGATTGCGTACCTGGCCAAGCGGTTGGCTGAAACCCCTGAGCCGGGCGGAAAAGGCTCGCTGCTCGATAACACGCTGATCGTCTGGACGAATGAACTGGGACAAGGGAATTCCCACACGCTGGATAACATCCCCTTTGTCATGGTCGGTAACGGCCTCGATTTCAAGATGGGCAGATCGCTTCAGTACAAACGAGCCCACCACAACCGGCTGCTGATGTCGTTTGCTCATGCTTATGGATTGCCAGTCAAGTCATTTGGTAATCCAGACTTTTGTGGCGCTGGCCCGTTGGATCGTTTGAGGTGAGGAAAGTTGCTTGGTTTAGCATCGTGTTAAGAGTTTGTAGCACTGTTTTCGGTACTCCGAAAGCAGTGAAAGTCGTGCGATGACTTCGTGTGGGTGCCATCGTTTGGCCGTACTCGGTCTAACGATGCAATCTTAGAGTGCCATTGAAGACTTACGCATTGCTAGCAAACATTGTCACCCAGTCCACGCCAAGAGAACAGGTTATATCTTATTGCTTTTACTACGATTGCAATTTTGACAAAGCAATCGGATATTTCTCGCTGTATTACTTCCGCCTTTACTGTGTGGAATCACATGATCATACTCTAGGTGTTGATTTGATCCACATTCAACACAAACACCTCTGTCCCTCTGCCAAACTTCCATCCTGACTTTATTAGGTATGTTCCTAGAACTTGTCTTAGTATCATCGTTTAACTTCACTATCAACTGCTTTTTGCAGAAGCTGCATTCCCACTTTACTGCTTTAAAATTTGGACTGACAACTGGGTTTTTCCAGGAACATTCGTTGCATCGATTACATGAACAACTAGGGATACTATCCTGAACAATGCCTCTTCTTTGTCTTTGTGTGTTTTCTACCGTTAGGCGTGTTTCCTCTTCGGCCACTGGCCCTGAAATCTCAATTACATCGTAACCACTTTTCCTTGCTTTTCCCAATGCATCTAATCTATTCTTAGCATGAATCGATAAGTCATAGAACCGACCTTCATCGAATGCTGTTATTTGGAATTTCATAAAAGCAATCCGAACTTCGCGGATAAACATTCGTCGTTGAGAGAACATTGTCTCACTAGAAGGTAGATTATCCCTACGATGATATGTGTGCAACGACTATCATACAACTTTGTATTCCAGATAATGAATGAAATGTTATCATTTTCATTTGAGATGTCTCTGGAGGAGGGTGGGCATGATTTCCATCGTTAAGACATTCTCGGCCTATTAGAATCTAATCTGACAGAGTCATTGCATACTTGTTCATTGCCAGCAGGACTATCTTCAAGCAGTGGGATCCAAACATTTTGGATACTACTAAGGTTGCCCGTCTCGATTGCCGGTTTTTCCAAGCAGTTTTGAATTAGTGAAATCTTGCTCTGCAGGAGATAATTCTGGGTACTTTGTATATACAGGTTTGTCCTTTGGCCGTTTAATAAACAGACCTCGAATCGAATTCAGTAGATACTCAATTGCATTCTGTATGCGGGTCAAGTTCATTGAATAATTCCCAGACAGTATGTTTCTACCATGATTATTCGCCACGCAAACCTGCATTTCAATGTTTGTTCAGTTCAAATCCAGAATTTCAGAGGTGAACATTCAGGTCGGAAGGTCTCATCATTCCTTGAATAACTCGGTGCCACACTCATTCTTCGCTATCTCCTTTCCCTGTTCGGTGCTTCCCCTATCCTGTCTACTACGGATCAGGATGAACACGATGACAGGATTGCAAGAACAACTGACGATCATCCAGCGAGGGGCGGATCAGATCACTCCCAGTGATGAATTCACCAAAAAGCTCCAGCGGAGCATTGCGACTGGCAAGCCGTTGCGGGTGAAGTATGGGATTGATCCGACAGGTATTGATGTGCACTTGGGGCATACGGTGCCGTTACGCAAGCTGCGACAGTTTCAGCAACTGGGGCACAAGGCTGTTTTGATTATTGGTAACTACACAGCCCTTGTGGGTGACCCGAGTGGCCGTGATCAGACCCGTGCCAAGCTGACCGAAGAGCAGGTGCAGGCGAATGCGGTGGATTATCTGAAGCAGGTAGGCAAGATTATCGACATCGAGAAGGCGGAAGTACGCTTCAACGGCGAATGGTTCAGCAAGTATTCGTTTCTTGGCGTGCTCAATCTGCTCAGCAAAATTACGGTTCAGCGCATGCTGGAGCGGGATGATTTCACCAAGCGTTACAAATCGGGCACTCCGATCTATCTGCATGAATGTCTCTACCCGTTGATGCAGGGGCAGGATAGTGTCGATATCCAGGCCGATGTCGAACTGGGTGGCACTGAGCAGCTTTTCAACCTGATGATGGGCAGGCATCTGCAATCGGATGCCGGACAGGAGCCGCAAATCTGCCTGACACTGCCGATTCTGCGCGGTCTGGATGGTGAACGCCGCATGGGCAAGAGCCTGAAGAATTATGTTGGTGTCGGTGAGCCTGCGTATGAACAGTTTGCCAAGACCATGTCGATTCCTGATAACCTGATGGCGGAATGGTTTAAACTGCTGACCGATCGTTCAGAGGCAGAAATTGCAACGCTGACCGATGCCGGGCAAACCCATCCCATGGTAGCCAAGAAACACTTGGCTTCTGATATTGTTGCTTTCTATTACGGCACTGCAGAAGCCAGTGAAGCGCAGGCTGAATGGGAGAAACGTTTTTCACAACGGCAGGACCCCACGGACATTCCCACCATGATGGTGCCTGCTTCCGAATTGACAGATGGTACGCTGGCAGTGATGCGGGCGCTGGTGATGGCCAAGTTCGCCAAGAGCAATGGTGAGGCACGCCGGCTGATTGAAGGTGGCGGTGTAACAACAGGGGCTGATAAAACCAAGGTTGAAAACTTCCAGGCAAAGATGGCCATCCCTGCGGACGGCATTCTGCTGCGTGTTGGTTCACGACGCATTGTCAGGCTGATGCTGGAAGCCCAGGGGTGATGCATGTCGTGGTGGGAAGCGATTTTTCTCGGAGCTCTACAGGGTATAACAGAGTTTCTGCCCATCTCCAGTTCCGGGCATCTGGTGCTATTTCAGAAAATGTTTGGCTGGGACAATCCAGATAACGCCCAGGAGTGGTTCTTTGATGGTGTGCTGCATTTCGGCACACTGGTCGCTGTCTTGATTTACTTTGGGAAAGAACTGCGGCAGGGGCTGCAATCGGTCATGCGATCGAATGGAGAGGTGGCAGCAGCAACGTGGCCTGCCAGTTATCGAGATGCGTTTTACCTGCTGGTACTGGTAGGCATTGCTTCGGTGCCTGCAGCACTCGCGGTGCTGGTCAAATCGGATGATATCAAGCAGAGTTTCAAGCAACCTGGGGTTGTTGCTCTGAATTTCATTCTGCTGGGCTTTGTGCTGATCATGACCGGGTTTCTGAAGCCGGGAAAGATTACCGGTCCGCAGATGCGCTGGTATCATGCCCTGGCGATGGGCGTTGCGCAAGGGTGTGCAGCACTGATGCGAGGGCTGAGCCGTAGTGGATCGACGCTGGCGGTTGCCTTGCTGGTGAGTCTGGAAAAATCGTGGGCGGTGCGGTTCAGCTTCATGATGTCGGTCGTCGCCAGCCTGGGGCTGGGCGCCAGTGGCATCTGGAAAGCTTTGAAGGATCCATCGTTGCATGAATGGCTGACCGGCGATTTTCTATTGAAGACTATTGTGGCCACATTGGTAAGTGCGATTGTGGCTTACCTGACGATTACGCCACTCATCGCTTTGGTGAAGCAGGCGAAACTCTGGATATTTGGCGTTTATGTCTGGTTGGTGGCAGCCAGTTACTTTGCCTGGATCTGGCTTGCGTAATCAGCGAAGGGCCTGAGTCTGACGCAATAACGTTGGCATTCTCTGAACCACGATCCATTCCTGCAGTTGTGATTCGAGTGCCTGCATGGACAGGCCATAGTGTTGCTGTAATGCAGCGGGTATGCCATCGCGATTGCCATCACGCATAAAGGCAACGAATTGCCTTGGGCCTTTGAGTTGACAGAGATATTCCACCAGGCATACGCTTTGTCCATAGAAGCTGGCAACCTTGGAGCGATCCTGAGGATAGTCTTCAATCGTCAGGATTTCCTGCAGGCTTAATGCCCGGTTTTCACGGTATGCTGCAGGCAGCGAATCCAGATGCATGCCGATGCGTGAGTAGGGTTCCGACAGTACTGCTGTGCCTTCATCGGCCCAGCGGGGCAGCAGCTTGCGACCGAACTGGCCATTCAAAACAACGTGAGTCACTTCATGAGGCAAAATCGCGCTCAGCATATGATCATGATCCGCACGAACAAATACCCTGCGGTAGTGAATGACGGATGCATCGTTCTTATCTGCATCATAATCAGAATGCCCCGGTGCTGTCGCAGGCATGCCTGATTGTCGGTGGTAACTGTCCGCGGTGGGGTGGACATAAATCTGACAGGGTTGACTCCACTCGACATCGTGTCCGAGCCAGCGCTGGATGACCGCCGAACGCGTAGCCTCTGCTATTTCAGCAACCTGTTCACCCAGTTGTGGATCAGCGTGGAAGATACGGAAATGTTCTGTCTCGCATACGGCCCAGCCCTGTTCCTTGTTCTGCAGATGACGGACTTTGGTGCTGACACGCCGGGGTTCTGCCTGCAGGCGCTGCAACAGCTCCTTGCCGAATTCAAGTCGGGGAGCGAGTTCCAGAGCAGCACGTACTTCACGCTCCATCTGTGGGCGTGCAGCACCTGGTTTTCCCTGGGCATCGTTCAGTTGCCTGGCGATGTTATAGAGCTTACAGTAGGCAAACTGTTCTTTGATTTCCTGAGTCAGTTCCTTCCCGCTGGCTTTGCCCCGTTCATAACATTGGCAAGCCTTGTCAAATTCTCCCAGCTCGAAAGCCTGCTGTGCTGCAGTCAGGTGATCCTGTTGCTGAACAGGTGGTACATTATGCTGGACAACTATAACAGGTTTTTCTTCTGGTGGAGGAGTTCTAGTTTCCTTGATCGCAGGAGTGGCAGGCAGTTTGGATCGCTTTTCCCAGACATGTGCAGCCTGGGCTAACTTGCCTTCGGACTGTAGTTTTTCGAACTGCAGTTGGTACGCACGGGAAAAGGTAGCAGCGTATTCCTGATCCTTCCCCACCGCGTCGCGTTGCGATTCCAGAAGGATGACAGCATTACTGATATCGTTTTGATCGAGAAGTTGTCTCGCCTGTTTCAGCACCGTCTGTGCAGCTGGCGATAAACCAGGTATGGCTTCTTCTGACCAGGCTGCAGAGAAAAGGCAGAAAATCAGCGCGACGCAGCATGCGGGGTATGCAATTCGGTTCATAGAGCTTCCTTGCTCATGGTTGCCTGGCGCATCCTTGCAGTAAGGCAACACGGGTGTACCAGAACGGTTATTCAACTGCGGGGGCAGCAGGTGCCCGTTCATGGACGGCGGAGAGTAGAGGTTCTTCGAAAATAATGCAACACGACTTTTTAAACATGCAGGAATGCAAGAGAACAGGAGCACAGACTACGTCAAGTGGAAAAGGCAGGCAGATAGACGGTAAAAGTAGAGCCGTTGCCGGGTTGACTGACCAGTTTCATGGCAGCCTTATGGCAACGCACTATGCCGATGACAGCAGCGAGCCCCAAGCCTCGCCCCTGGGATTTGGTAGTAAAAAAGGGATCGAAAATACGCTGCTGAATATCAGGAGAAATACCGGTTCCCTCGTCACGTACTTCCATAAAGACGAAGTTGCCCGGTTCGACATCGTTGGCTTTTACCTGGCACGTTGACAATTCATTGGTATCGAGCCGAACCTGACCTGTTTTCAGATATACTTTGCTCGTTCTCTGAGTCAGAGCTTCTGCCGCATTACTGATCAGATTCATAACAACCTGTCTGATCTGGGTCATGTCTGCGGTGATATCGGGCAATGTCGGCGACAAATCCATCTGCAGAATGCCACGCTGGTTAATCATGCTGCGCAGGATTTCAGTGACTTCGAGCACCAGAACGGAGAGATCAAACTGTTTGATTTCGCGTTTGCCTTTGCCTGCATAAGCCAGCAGTTGTTGAGTCAGATCGGTTGCTCGCAGACTGGCCTGCAGGCTCGACTGAAGATAGGAACGAGCAGGGTGGTGTGCGGGCAGTTCGTTTTGTGCCAGATCGATAAAGCCATAGATGGCTGTGAGCAGGCCGTTGAAATCGTGTGCAATGGTGCCTGCCAGCAATCCCAGGCTTTCCAGTCGTTGTGTCTGCTGTAACTGTTCTTCCAATCGCTTGCGTTCGCTGACATCGCGATGAAAGCAGGCAATGCCGCTGGTGGAATTGTCCTGGCCTTTCACTGGATAGTAGATGGTGTCGAGTACCATCTGAGCTTCGTTATCCTCTGCTTTCTGTGATGATGTCGGATGGTGATTTTTTTCATGAATCAGTCGATGAGGATTCTCGACAATTTCACCAGTCATGGCCCGGCGTGCCATAGTGACATCGTCTGCAGACAGAGCTCTTTCCGGCTCAAGAATGTTGTACTGGCCTATCTGTCCGTTGAGATGCAGTCGATCAGACAATTGGACCATCGCAGGATTCTGCCTGCACAAGGTACCCTTCTGGTCAAATACCTGAATACCCAGTGGCGAACCATTGATGACCGCAGACAAAAGCTGTTCGCTGTTGTGCAGCTTTTCAATGGCCTGGTGCAGTTCCGTCTTGTCGTCCATGGTCAGGCTTAATCGTGGCAACATGTGACCGTTGGCATGAATGGGCGCCAGACTGATTTCAAGCCATCTATTGGTTTGGTCTTCCAGCAATTCCACTCGGACGGAGCGTTTCTCTTCAATTACTTCTTGAGCATGTTTTTTGAGTCGTTCGACAAATGGCCTGGTGAGTGGCAGTTCTGAAAGAGTTGACCAGGTTTCGAGCTTGTTGACTTGCGGCCAGAGACGGATGAGAGCAGCATTGGCCCAGTTGAACTGCAAATCACCATCTTGAGTCAGCGTTAACACTGCCATGCATGAAGATGTGCTTTCAACAAATGAATGCAGTGTGGCCTGGCTTTCCTTCAAAGCCCGTTCCGCCTTGGCATGTTCCTGGTTCTCAAACGAGAGTGATACCAGATCAGCGATGGTGCCTGCAAAGGCCTGCTCTTCGAGTGTCCATTCACGTTCGGTGCCAACATGCTCATGGCAGACAATGCCAATTTCCTTGCCATGCAATCGAATGGGGACATCAAGCATCGAGGTGATGCCGAACGGTTCAAGATAACTGTCGGTAAATTCACTGGTGCGTGGGTCCTGCCTGGCTGTTCCCGCAGCAATGCTTCGGCTTTGCTCCAGCGTTTCAAAGTATCGAGGGTATTCATCTGCAGTCAGCACTTGCCCTGCATCGAACTTTTTAGGGCTGCTGTGGTATTGGCATATACACTGGATTGCCTGTCGATGCGGACTGAACAGCCAGATGCTGACCCGTTCCACCTGCAAGGTCTGGCTGGCAACGGTGGTATAGGCTTCCAGTGCTGCGTTCAAATCAGGATGATCGGTTTTGGTGAGCCCCAGCAATGCCGCATGAAAACGCTGTGCCTGTTCCGTTTGCCGCTTGAGATATTGATCTGCTGTAAGAGTTGAGCATAGTGCGCGTTCGCCCAATGGAAAAAACATCATCATAACGCCGATGATGCGGCCTTGTTCAGTACGGACTGGCCACGCCCAGGCATGCAGATTGATGCGAGTATCATCTTTCCGACGCCGCTGCATCTGAATGCCTGACATGGTTTGTCCACCCAGGCAACGCAGAAACCAGGACTGATTGTCCTCCCAGAGATCGTTGGGAACCATGGGTGACGGCTTACCCAGTACTTCCTCGGCACGCCATCCAAAGAGTTTTTCTGCAGCGTGGTTCCAGAGTTGAACGCGTCCTTCGTGGTCAAATTGAATAACAGCTGCACTGGCCCCATCCATCAGGGAAGGGAACAATGGTAATGGATCGTCAGCCAGTCCCTTGTCATTTTTCCGGGTCATGGCTTCTAGGCTCATGATGAGTGAACTTCTTGCCAGTTAGTCATGATTTTTCATGTGTAATCATACCATGTGAAGTGGGTAAATCTACGATAAATACAGAGTTCTCAGTTATTGCACTGTTTTGCCGGGAAGTTTGTATTTCTCGAAGAAATTCCAGATACGTTCCGTTGCATCAAAAGTTTTAATCCGTTTTCCAAGCACTTCTTCGGGTACACCCACATCGCGTCCGCCGGGCCAATGATGGCCTAAACCAAACAGTCTTGAGTAGATGAACTGCGAGGAATCAGCGACTCCCAGCTTCATGTCTTCATAGGCATCGTCGTGGTGAAGTGTTTCCAGCACCGGTGTAAAGTGACTGAGTTCAGCCCATTGCTGCAGTGATTTGAGTACAGGTGGCCTGGTAGTGGTGTCGCCTGTCCAGGGGGAGACAATCTGGCCACCTTCCCAGGGTACGAGTGGATCTTCCGAGCCGATGAGATAATAAGCGGGAATAGGTCGTGGTGGTGAGCCGGATTTCAAATAGGGAAGTGCTGCAACCGGGCTGATGGCGGCAAACAGATTGCCGGCTTCCGCAGCCAGCCTGAACGTGAGCCCCGCACCATTGGAGAATCCGGTGGCGTACACCTGGTCAGCAGCAAAATCAACCAAAGAAGGTAACTGTTTCAGGATGGCTTTCACAAAGCCAACATCATCGGCATAGCCTGTGGGTGCAGCAGTGAATGTAGTATCCAGATTCCACAGTTGTGGGTTGAGTCGAAAACTTGGTTTTTCTTCGCGGTTGGGTGGAGTGCCTTCCGGGGCAACCACAACGAAGCCTGATTTTTCAGCCTGGTAAAGCCAGCGGCTATGGAGCAACATGATCTTGCCTGTAGCGCCTGCACCATGAAATGCAAGTACCAGAGGATAAGGAGGCTGACCCGTTGTCGGCAGGTACAGATGATAACGCCGTTCGCGCCCCTGATGTTGGATGATGCGTTTGTGCAAGCCTGGTTCTAATGATGATTTCATAATCATTTCTGCTACTTGACCCTGCTACGTTCACATGCTAACTTCATGGCTCAGTTCTATTCTTATTCTTACAAGTTTGAGGAGAAGTTATGCGCCGAACTTGGGTTAGTTTATTTGCCTTGCTGGCAATAGCAGGCACCACGCTTGGCTTTGTCGCTGAAGATGCCAAGTACACCACCAAAGAAGTGATGAATAAGGCTCAAAAGGGTGGCCTGATGAAGAAGGTGCTGGAAGAGAAGGCGAGTGCTGCCGATAAGGCCAAACTCGTCGAATACTATGAGTCATTGCCTAAGCACGAACCCAACAAGGGTGATGCTGCTGCATATAAGAAGCTGACTGAAAATATGGTGACTGCCGCCAAGGCTGCTCAAAAGGGTGAAGCGGGCTGGAAGCAGAAGCTTCAAAAAGCAGCTGCCAACTGCAAGGCCTGTCACGATCTTTATAAGTAAGCAGTACACTCGAACGGTGGACTGTTTTCACTAACTGTGTAGTTTAATAGATGTATGACCTGAGTCATTTCGGCTCAGGGGTGTCAGGATGTTCAAGGAGATATTCTCATGCGTTATGCACTCGCTGTGGTTTGCCTGATTGCTTGCCTGGGTTTTGTTGTCGCTGAAGACAAAGCAGTGACACTCGAAGGCAAAGTCTGTTGTGCCAAGTGTGAACTTGGCAAAGAAAAGAAATGCATGACCGTGATGGTCACTAAGGAAAAGGGCAAGGAAGTAATGTATTACTTCGATGCTGACAGCAACAAGAAATTCCATAAGGACTACTGCTCAGGCAGCACTGACGCTAAGGTCGTTGCCAAGGTGAGCGAAAAGGACGGCAAGAAGGTTGTCGCGGTAGAGAAAATCGAAAAGAAGAAAGACTAATGTCGTTTCTTGATCACCAACCCCTGGAATACCCAGGGGTTGTTTTTTTACGATGCAGGATTCGCTTGTTGAGTAGTCTGTGCGAGTTGCTTGCTGCGTCGCCATTCTGACCAGACAGCGTAGAACATCGGCAGCACAGAAATAAGAACGATTGCCAGGATGACATACGAAAAATTGTCTTTGACAAAAGGCAGGTTGCCAAACCAGTATCCTGCCAGGGTCATGCTGAGTACCCAGAGAAATGCCCCAAAGACATTGAACAAGCCGAACTTGGCATATTTCATTTTGCCAATGCCCGCAACGAATGGGCCAAAGGTTCTGACAATCGGTACAAACCGGCACATCACAATCGTCCAGCTTCCCCACCGTTCATAGAAGTCCTGAGCGTAGAGCAGATGTTTCTTGTTGAGCAGCCAGGATTTTTCCCAGCGAAAAACCTTGGGACCAAGGAAATAACCCACTGAATAGTTGACAGCATCGCCAAGAATAGCCGCGACAATCATGAGTGTAATGAGCAGCCAGATATCCAGTGGTGAGCCGGGTGAAGCAGCGAGTGCGCCGAGTGCAAACAGCAGCGAATCGCCGGGAAGAAACGGTGTTACTACCAATCCTGTTTCGCAGAAGATGATGGCAAAGACCACGACATAGAGCCAGGGACCTAAAGTCGCTGCCCATTCGTTGAGGTGTTTATCGAGATGCAGGAAAAGATTAAGAAGTTCATTGAAACCAAAATCAGCCAATAACATGCTGCGGATTCCTTACAGTTCAGTTGGCAAATCATCCATGACTTGAATAAGGTATCCGAGCCACGATTTCCTACAAGTCGAGTTGTCGTTCATGCCTTTGCGTGCTTTACCTGCCATCATTTTCAGCCTGTTTTTTCTTGTTGCTGCTGGTGGAGTTGAACAGTCAACGAATCCCACGCTGGATAGCGAGATTGCCCAGGCTGTACAGGAGGCCATGGCCAGCAGGCAGATGCCCGGCGCTGTTGTTCTTGTCTGGCATCAGAACCAGATTCTTCTCCATCAGGCTTATGGCTACCGTTCCTTAATCCCTCAAATCGAGCAGATGACAACAGATACCATTTTCGACATGGCTTCCATCACCAAGCCCATTGTTACTGCAACTTTAGTAATGCAATTAGTTGAACAAGGCAGATTGAAGTTGGAGGATAAGGCCAGCAAGTATCTGCCTTCATTCACAGGGCATGGCAAAGAAGATATTACCCTGCAGCAACTGATGCTGCATATCAGTGGCTTGATTGCAGACAATGCCCAGGAGGATTACGAAAAAGGAGAGAAGGTTGCATTCGAAAAAATCGATGCTTTAAAACTGATTAATAAGCCGGGTGAGAAGTTTGTCTACAGCGATGTAGGGTACATGGTGCTGGGGCGCATGGTGGAAGGTATTTACAAGAAACCTCTCGAGGTAATTGCCCAGGAACAGATTTTCGAGCCACTGAAAATGAAGCAGACTGGGTATCGCAGAATCAGCAAGTCGCAAGGTTCGGTGCAGCAGTATGCACCCACCGAACCGGAAGATGGGAAGATGATGCGGGGTGTAGTACACGATCCGCGGGGCAGGGCACTTGATGGTGTGGCAGGCCATGCCGGCTTGTTTTCCACCTCTAGCGATTTTCTGACATTTGCCATGATGATTATGCAGGGCGGCGGAAAGATCATGAAGCCGGAAACAGTACAGCAACTGATCAGGCCACATCATCTGCCCGGTGGAAGAATGCGATCGCTCGGCTGGGATATGGATACGCATTATTCGGTGCCCCGGGGCGATGCCTTCCCGCTGGGGTTGAGCTTTGGTCACACGGGTTTCACAGGCCCTTCGGTATGGATCGATCCGACAAGCCAGACCATTGTTATCATCATGACAAATCGGGTGCATCCCGATGGCAAGGGCAATGCCACGGCAATGCGACGGGCTGTCGCCAACATTGTGGGCAGGTATTTGACCAAGAAACCGACACGCAGCCCGGTGCTCGCGGGCATTGATGTTATTCGCAAAGAGAATTTCAAAACGCTGGAGAATAAACGCATCGGGTTGCTGACCAATCATACAGGCCGTGGCAGGGAAGGCACTTCCACCATTGATATTCTACACTCAGCCACCAAGGTCAAACTGGTCGCTCTCTTCAGCCCGGAGCATGGTATTCGTGGCGATGTCGATGCAGCAGTGGCTGATGGCAGGGATCAGTCAACAGGGCTACCTATCTACAGTCTGTATGGCAAACAGAAGAAGCCGACTCGTGAGCAGCTACAGGGGCTGGATGCAATAGTCGTTGATCTGCAGGACATTGGCTGCCGGTTTTATACCTACATCACCACGCTGGGGTATGTGATGGAGGCTGCAGCAGAAAGTAATGTCCAGGTCATTGTGCTGGACCGCCCCAATCCGTTGGGTGGAGAGGTGGTGCAGGGACCGGTCAACGATGCAGATAAACCGTCATTTGTGGCTTATCATCCGCTGCCACTACGGCATGGGATGACCATTGGCGAGATTGCCTGGCTGATTAACGTCGAACGAAATTACTCTGCCAATTTACTCGTGTTCCGCATGGAAAACTGGGACAGGGATATGGCGTATGATCGTACCGGATTGCTTTGGCGGAACCCTTCTCCGAATATGAGGTCATTGAATGCAGCTTGGCTGTATCCGGGCGTTGGACTGCTGGAAACTACGAACCTGAGTGTAGGGCGAGGCACCGATAAGCCTTTTGAGATGATTGGTGCACCGTGGATCGATGGAGTTCGCTGGGCTCAGGAATTGTCGCGAGAAAGTGTAGCGGGCATCCGGTTTGTGCCTTGTGAATTTAAGCCCATCAGCAGCGTTTACGCCAATAAGACCTGCCAGGGTGTGCAAATCGTGATGGAGGAGAAAGGCAAGGTGAACTCCATCCAGTTAGGCTTTGCTCTGGCGGTGACACTCAAACGATTGTACAGCCAGGAATGGGAATGGAAGAAAATGCACACTCTTCTGGTAAACGATGAAATGATGAAGTTGCTGGAAGACGGAGCCAGCGTGCAGAATATGTTGGAACTAAGCGAAAAGAACCTTGAGGCGTTCCTCAAGGTTCGTCAGAAATATCTGCTCTATCCGAAGGATTAAGCTTTAGTCACTGATGATTCTGTTCATGATCCAGCGATCCATGTCGCGGAACATGGCAGGCATGACTTTGTGGCAGGTATTGTACGATTTGAATGTAACATCCATGCCTGCGGTGTAGAGCAACTTGTGGTCCTGCTTGGCTTGAGCCAGTGGTATTTCAGCATTCTGCTCGCCATGGCCAATGAACACGGGTAGTTCACGTGTCTGGCTTAATCGCCAAAGTGGGCCATTCTTAGGCAGCTTGCTGTTGAGGGCAATCACGCCAGCGTATTTGTTGGGCTGGCTGAATGCCAGTCGGTAGGCCTGCTTAGCGCCTTCACCAATGCCTGCCAGGAAAATGCGATCAGCATGCACGGGTAAACGGTCGTAAGCATCCGCGATGGCAGCCAGGGTGTAATCTTCGAGTTCAGCAGATAGACCTGCATCGCTGTTCCACCCGAAGCCTTGTCGGCAATCCTTACGGTACAGAGGTACAGTACCACGCAGTGCCATGCAGATGTAGTTGCGTCGGCTCAAGTGGGGCATTACTCGTTTGATTTGCTGCTCATTGTTTCCTTCGCTATGGAGGAAGACAATGAGTGGATATTCGTAAGTGGAAGTGAAGCCGGTCGGCATGAAAGTCAGGCAGCGATGAGCGCGGTTAGTTTCCACCACGGATTTGTAGAAGCCTTCATCAATGTGAGGTTGGTGGCAGATGGTGACAGGACTGGACCAGCGAGTATGAGTCATGAGAGGGTCTTTCTGTCAGTCAAAACGGGCAATCCGATTATTCCGATAGTATGACGGAAAACGTTGCCGATCTTGGATTTGCGTCGACAATTCCTCAAGCGGCTGGCTAAGTCTACTGTTGCGTTTTAAGAGTGTCAACGCGGGCTGCTCGAAGGCAGGCCAGAAAAAAGGCCAATTTCGCCTTTCATGCACCGTGCGCATCGGTTGGGGAATCTGCGGAAAGCAACGAAGGAATGAGAAGCAGGGAAAACTCTGACGGTTAGTTAAACTTTGACGGCATCCCGTTCGTTATTATCGTTACAATTTATGACTTGAGTATGAACAAACGAATCGGACCTCGTTTGCATCACGCCGAAAATCGGTTCGAAATAATCATGCTGGGGCATGAAAACGTCGTTCTGAACTCTAAACTAAGTGCATAAATGTATACTACTTTGTATCTTTCTCGAATACATCGAGTGTAGTCTGACGTAGAAGCTGTTCGCCTAGTGCCACAGCCCGTTCCTCGCTCCATTTTTGATCGATCACAAAGCGCTGCGACAACACTTTTGCCAGGCATTTCCTGTAGATGTTGAACTTGGGCAGGATGAATTCCAGCTTGTAGGCATCAGAGTAATATCCAATCTGTTTGTTGGCAGGAACAGCTTCCAGGCGGAGTGTCAGATCTGCTTCGATCAGCGTGGGGATATTGGTATACCACCAGTGGCCACTGGTGTAGACGTTGGGGAAGATCCAACTGTAACTGGCCAGTTCCTGGTTCTGCCTGCTGGTGAGCACGGAGATGCAGAACTTCACTTCGGGAAACGAATTGAAAAGCGGCGCGTACTGGATCAGTGACGTACGCTGGTCAAACAAATCCTGTCCCTGGTAAACTCCATTCCGGTACACCTGGCGATTCACGCCGATCATCAGATCGAAAGGTAACCCGAAAGTGCGACAATGGTGTGTCAGCAGCCAGAAGATACCGGCAGCAGTGACTTCACGGTTGCCTTCCTTCATAGACCGGGAGAGTTCTGCTTCACTGACTTCATGTGGAGTGAAATCGGGTGGAAGGGATATCGCACAGGCCCGGGCACCATGACTGATGAAATCACGAAACAGTACTTCAAAAGCACGTTTCAGACTTGTAGCATCACCCACTTTCATCGCTGTCTTTTTTTGCAAGCGTTCCTGCACGGCTGGTTGATGCCAGTGGAAAACCAGATCATCGGTACGCAGGCAGGGCACATAGCGGGCGGTGTCGAATTTAGACAAGTCATCATCGAAGGCATTGGTCAGATAGACCTTTTGCAGGTTGGTAATACCGATAACCTTTTCCACCCAGTCAGGCTGATTCAGTTGTTTGTCAGCCTGTTCCCAGAGTTTGTCGGCATCTTTTGGAGTAATGCGATCATGTTTCCAGCCGAAGAAGGTTTGACACAATTCCACAAACCACGACCATTGCACGGTGTTTTCAAAACGCTGAGCATACTGCAGGATGGCTTTAACCCGTTCTTGTGGCGGAGTATCTTTGGATAACGGCTGATGGCTCATGCCTGCGGAATGTGCGAGTTCCGTGTAATAATGGTAGCCGAGCAGATCATCGAGACTTTTCGCAACAGGGGCGTGGGGATCGATATGCGAATGAGGATCAATCAGTGGAATGGCAGCCAGCACCTGCTCCAGCCGTTGCATCAACGCGGTTTCGGGCATGGCATACACCCATTACAGTTGTTTGCGGAACTTGGAAGCGCCGAGGTAGACGATGACGATGGACATGGCCCACAGCACGAAAGTATGCGTCTTCAAATCGGCAATACCTCCGCCCCGCAGAATGATGCCTCGGGAAGCATCAATCATCCAGGTGGTGGGAATAAGCTGAGCCAGGTACCAGAAGAACAGAGGCATGGAATCGAACGGGAAAACATAACCGGAAAGGAAGATGGAAGGCAGCACGGTGCCGATAGCCATTTGCTGAGCCGCTTCGCGCGTGGTGGCCTTGGTGGAGATAGCCAAGCCCATGCCTAACATCGCCAGCAGAAAGGGAAGGAAGATGGCCAGTAGCGTGGTGAACCAGCCGTTGATCGGTACCTGAAACACCGTTCGCATCAGGAAAGCGACCAGGCAGAATTCGATATAGGTGACCAGTACATAGGGAAACATTTTGCCGAGTATCAGTTCCAGTGCTGTTACAGGTGTCATAAACAGTTGTTCGATGGTGCCGAACTCTTTTTCACGCACGATGGCATTGGCGGATAAAGTTACAGCCATCATCTGGCACATGACGACAAGTAAGCCGGGAATGAAGAAGTTGGCAGACCGGGTATCGGGGTTAAAGAGTACCTGGGGACGGCTTTCGACGGGTAATGGTCTGTCGCCCAGCACCTGAGCCAGTGATTCGCGCAGGGCCAAGGCGTTCGAGACATTGATGATTTCACCAGCGGTGCTCGATTCGGAGCCATCCACTTTGATCAGTATCTGGGCTGTCTGTCCGCCGAGCAGACGCCGGGAATAGTCTTCCGGTATCTTGATGGCTGCTCGGGCTTTGCCTGAGACAATCCAGCGATGTATTTCCTCATCCGAGAAGACCTCTGCGACGATTTTCACATCGTGAGTGGTTTTGAATCGCTGCAATAGTACGTAGCTTTCCTGGGTTTTGCACTGATCAAACACGACGGTGCGCACATCACGCACATTGGTGTTGATCGCATAGCCCAGCATGAACATTTCGACGACGGGAATAAACAGCGTGAAAAAGAGAGTAGCTGGATCACGCAGGATGTGAATCAGTTCCTTACGGCCTACCGAGGCTATGCGCTGCAGCGATTGTAGCATGGGGAATATCTTATGTACTGATCCCCGCTTTGCGTTCACCTTCTCCGCGCAGGGCATCCTGTTGTTTGGAAAGAGTCACGAACACATCTTCCAGAGAAGGTTCCGCGGGGTGGACATCGTAGCCTTCACCCACCAGGCCCAGGTCGCGAGGCTCCAGTTGTTCATCGACCAAAGCGTGGAGGGTTAAGCCAAACAGGGTGACATCGCGAACGCCGGGCATGCGTCGCAGTGAAGTGAACAGGGTGGTACTGTTGGGGGCAACGATTTCCCACCGCTTGGTGCCAACAGGGTTGACGGCTTCGAGTTGTTTGAGTTCACCCGGTGTTCCCAGTGTCAGCATTTTGCCCAGGTAAATGTAGCCCACGCGAGCACAGCGTTCGGCTTCATCCATGTAATGCGTGGTGACAAAGAGAGTAATGCCCTGGGCAGCTAACCGGAAAAGCAAGTCCCATAAATCACGACGGGCAACCGGATCGACACCCGCAGTGGGTTCATCAAGAAAGACCAGCAGTGGACTGTGGAGCAGAGCACAGACCATGGCCAACCGCTGTTTCCAGCCGCCTGAGAGTTTGCCTGCAATGCGATCGAGATAGGGGCCGATGCCGGTCAGTTCGATCAGTTCATCCTTGCGTTGTCGGGCTTCTTCTTTGCCCAGCCCGTAAATGCCGGTGTAGAAATCCATATTCTCCTGGGCAGTAAGGTCCTGATACAGGGAGAACTTCTGCGACATGTAGCCAATCTGTCGGCGAACTGCTTCAGCTTCTTTACTGACATCTTTGCCAAGTACGTTTGCATGGCCTGAAGCAAAAGGGATCAGGCCACAGAAAGCACGAATCAACGTGGTTTTACCGGAGCCATTTGGCCCCAGTAAACCGAATACTTCTCCCTTACTGACCTGCAAATCAACTTTGTCAACAGCGACAAAGCTGCCGAACTTGATGGTTCCCTGCTGCAGATGGATGACTTGGTCCATGGAATGGATTAAGGCAGCTCCATGGAGAAATCAGCAGTGAAGATTTGTGAGCCGGGCATGCGGCCATCGCGAGTGGAAGTCCACATGAGCTTCTTGCCATCGGGGCTGAAGACAGGAAGGACATCAGCGCCAGGAGCAAAGGTGACACGCTTTACTGCCTTGGTGTCCACATTCATGACGTAGAGATCGTAGTTGGGTCGGACGGAAGGATTGGAATGGTCAGCACCAGAGTAAATAATGTGCGTACCATTGGGATGCCAGTAAGGGCACCAGTTCACGCCATCGTTATTGGTGAGTTGTCGCTCGCCGGTGCCATCGGCATTGATGACGTAGAGCTGCAAGGCATCTTTCTTTTCGCGATCAGCACGGAAAATGACTCGTTTGCCATCGGGTGAAAAGAACGGGCCGCCGTTATAGCAATCTTTGGTTTTGGTGAGTTGGCGGACATTGGAGCCATCAGCATTCATGATGTAAAGATTCAAATGCCCATCGCGCTTGGAGCAGAAAACGATCTGCTTACCATCGCTGGAGTAGCTGCCTTCTGCGTTGTATTCGGGAGCATCGGTGAGGAGTTTGAGTTTTCCGCCATGAATATCTGACGAGTAGATTTTGATGTTCGGATCGAAATCCCACTGATAACGACGGCGACGGCCCATGCGCTGGTCTTCAGCACGCATGGTCTGTTCTTCCTTGGCTTCCTTTTCGAAAGTCTTGGTGATGTGGCCACTGGCAAAGATAATCATGTCGGGATGCAGAGGATTAAAGAAGCCACAGGTGGTTCGGCCAATACCGTTGCTGACTCGCCAGGCTTTTTTGGTAGCCAGATCCATGACGAACATCTGGTAGAAAGGATTGGCACCACGCTCTTCGGCCTGGAAGATGATGTGCTTCATGTCGGGGGAGAAATACGATTCCCCGGCACGTACATAATCGAAAGTGAGCTGTTCGATATTCTTGAGAAAGGCAGTTTCAGATGACTTCCAATCGGCAGGTGGCTGGCTGCAGGCGTTTGAGAGCGTTACTAAGAAAGTTATGCCCGCTAAGGCGAGAGATAGCGATCGCATGGAGGCTCCGGTGAGTAGGATCCAGGTGAGTTTCTGACCTAAGTTAGCCCAAAAATAACTATGCGGTGAATTGGCACAGTTAGCGTAAGTACACGCAAACCGTGGCACCCGACCCGCATAACTTCATATTCGTAGGCCCTTGTTTATAATACGAAACAGGAGGCTTTCTGGATGATACGTGCGGCACAAGAACATGAGATAGCTCTGGTGCGTACGCTCTTTCTGGAATACGCACAGAGCCTGGGGTTCAGTTTGTGTTTTCAGGGCTTTCAATTGGAACTGGATGAACTTCCCGGCCGCTATGGGCCGCCTCGTGGTCAGTTACTGTTGGCCTTCAATGGCGATGATGCGATGGGAGTAGTAGCTCTCCGTACTCTGGATGAAAACACAGCTGAGATGAAAAGACTCTACGTACGGCCTGAGTATCGTGGTCGAAAACTGGGGAGACATTTGGCACAGGCTATTATCGACGAGGCCAGGCAACTGGGGTTTCAGTCCATCAAGCTGGATACCGTTCCGACGATGGTGGAAGCCAGGAAGATGTATGAATCCATGGGGTTTGCAGAGATTGCACCCTACTACGACAATCAAGGCAAATCCATCTGCATGGAACTACCCCTCACCTCTGATCTGGATCAGAGGTGAGATCATAGACGGGGAGAGGAAACGTTAGGTTTATTTCTTCTTGCTAACCATGCTTTCGCATGGACCACAGCAAATGGGCATGCCACCCATGGTGACACAGCAAACACAGCCGGTAACGCAGCAGTTGCAGCAGCAATCAGCACAGCACTGAACTACCTGGCAACAGGTTGCATCGCCTGTGGTGCAGCAAATGCAAACACCGTCAGCAGTTTTTTCAACGGTACACATGCAACAACAGAAGTTGACACAACAAACCATCTGCCCATTCATGGTAACGTAGCAGCCAACCATCTGGCCTGCCTGCATGGCACAGAGATTCTGTACCAGAGAGGTGGCCATCGCATCGCTGCAGACGCAATGGATTTTTACGCCGTTCGTCACCTTTTCCATGCGTACCGTGCAGCGAGGCACCATCAGCATGTTGGGCATCATGCTGGGCATGGCAGGCATGGCGACTGGCATCGTGGGGACAGGTGCACCTGACATAGGCATTCCGGAAACGCCCATCATCGTGCTGCGATCCATAGTCATGGGATTGACCATAACTCGAACTCCTTTTCGCGAGCCTGCTGGAGGGAACTGAGCAAGCCTTCCCTTGGCTAGCCCAGCCAGAGACTCATTATGTTGCCTAAAGTAACGATTTTAACAGGTATATGCTATCCCTATCCTGCCAAATTCACTTAGCTTAACGCCCTTGGTCAACTTGGGGCTTGAGAAAGGGGGATATTAACACAGTGCGTTACAGGATAACGCATTCGATATTGGTCTACGCGAAATGTGCTTATTGAACATCACGGAGCTGCACTGCATGTCACGTCGATTTCAGGATTATCCGTGGCAGTCAGCATCGATGCCGATTCCTGATTCTAACCAGGAAATGCCTGCATTTTCAGCTATTTCGATCCAAGCCGCGTCTCCCCATGTGCAGCAAGCCTGGCAGGCTCTTTACCATGCCGCCTGGGCTCATGCCGCAGAGCAGGCCTTGAAGGCTGCCAAACCAACCAGATATCAACGTCTGGTGTATCAGATTTGTTTGAATTGAGCCTGGCTGCTGGTTCACTTCTGCAGTTGACATTGCGTAGCTTGAGAAACTGACTATAAGTCAAGCTGGATAAACCCAAGCTGCAGGGAGGCGGCTCAGTGCCCTTGCGTATTCATCAGTTTGCTCCCGATCCGGGAACTACCTGGGATCGACTGGCCTATGCTCGCAAGATTGTTCGAACGGAAGCCACGGCCTTGGGCATGGTGGCAGATCGTTTGAATGATCACTTTCTCGAAGCAGTAGACCTCGTCTTTCGCTGCACTGGCCGCATTGCCCTGACGGGGACAGGCAAGTCAGCCGACATTGCTCAGAAAATTACTGGCACGTTGAATTCCACCGGCACTCGTGCTTATCTGCTCGATGCCACTAAGGCCATGCATGGCGACCTGGGCATGGTGGCACCACAGGATGTGGTCATAGCGCTTTCGCACAGCGGTGAAAGTGAAGAGATCATTCGCCTGTTGCCCAGCCTTAGGTCATTGGCCCATGCAGTCATCGGATTGACTTCCAACAGCACCAGTACACTGGCACGCCATGCAGATGTCGCCATTGTCATTGGTCCGCTCGATGAAGCCTGCCCGCTGAAACTGGCGCCTAGCACCAGCACGACGGCGATGGCAGCGGTAGGCGATGCCATGGCCTTTGTCCTCAGCGAAATGCGGCACTTTGGAGCGGAAGATTTCGCCCGGTTCCATCCGGCAGGCAGTCTGGGTCGCAAGCTGATGAAAGTGGATCATGTGATGCGACAAGGCAATGCGCTGCGAACGGCATCCTGCGAATGTACGGTCAGGCAGGTTTTTTCGCAGAGCAGTGTTCGAGGGAGACGCACCGGTGCAGTGCTATTGCTGGATGAACAAGGCAGGCTAGCTGGCATCTTTACCGATAGCGATCTGGCGAGACTTTTTACGGAAAGACGTGATCATGCACTGGATCGTCCTATTGTCGAGGTGATGACGCATAGCCCTATTACAGTTCGCACCAGTTCCAGGCTGCTGGAAGCCATCGAGATTTTTCAACAACGAAAGATCAGCGAATTGCCGGTAGTGGATGAACATGCCCGTCCTGTTGGGCTGCTCGACATTACTGATCTGATAGGGCTGGTGCCTTTGGAGGAAGAATTAACAGCTCCGCTTGAGGCGGTAGCCTGATCTGCGTGCTAATAACCCACACGAAACACCATATGACCCTGGCACAACGCTGCAGATTGATCAACGCCTTGATTCTGGATGTGGATGGCGTCCTGACTCGCGGAGACATTGTGTACGGCGAACAGTCTGGCGAGATCAAGCATTTTCATGTCCGAGACGGCTTTGCCATCAGCACCTGGATTCAACGAAACAAGAAGATCGGGATACTCAGTGGCAGACAAAGCCAGGTCACCCTGAAGCGTGCACAGGAATTAGGCATTGAACATGTAGTGCAGGGACAATCGGATAAAGTCCCTGGGTTTCATCGTCTAATGGAACATTGGAAAACTGACAAGTCTTCTGTGGCTTATGTAGGTGACGACATTCCCGATGTTGCCATCATGAAACAAGTCGGGCTTGCCATAGCACCGGCCGATGCGTGTATTGAAGCACGTATCAGTGCACATGCCATCACACGCCAACCAGCTGGACGAGGCGCCGTGCGGGAAGCGATTGAAATGATCCTGCAGAGTCAGTCGCAATGGCCTGTGATGTTGCACGAAGGGAGCATCGCATGAGACCACGTCGATTGCTCCTGATGCTGTTGGGCTTTCTGTTCTGCTTTGGCGCCTACCAGGTCTATTCCTTTTTCCTGGGACATTTCGATGGCCTGCCTCCATTGCCGATGGAATACCGGCCATTGGCCAGCCAGTCAGTCAGCCCGCGTGAGAACAATGATGAACGGTTCAATGAAAACAAAAAGCACGAAAGAGCCAAACTGCTGGAAAGGGCATTTGGGCCTCGTTGTCCGGAACTGAGCCGGAGCAGGAACATTGAAATAGGTAAGCCTGAAAGCAGAACGGTCTTTGCGTTTGATGAATGGACCTTGGAAGATGGCATTCTGCGCATGACCAATGTCAGCCTGGCCAATTTCAAGAAAATCGCTGCCGAGGGATCACAGCCTGAAAAGGAAGAGATACTCACTCTGCAAGGCGATATTGCAGTCATCAAGTTCAATCAACCGGTTAAGAACCTGTTTGATCTGAAGCCCAGCGTGAAACCGATTGCTGGTCACGTTGAAGGGGAAGAGATCAAACTCACTCACAATCATGGCACGCCTGACAAGCAGGATGACATCACGGTTTACTGCAAGAAACGCATTGATTTTGTCGATGAACAGCGGCGTGTATGGTCGGATGGCAAGGTGCTCGTGGTGTATGCCTACCCGCCGGAAGCGAAATTCGAAGGCATTGGGCTGGAAATCATTCTGGCCAATGAGCTGGTGAATAAGACTGCAGACAAGAACAAGAGTAAGCAGGAATCGCACGCGCTTGGCATCAGTACGGTCAAATCGATCCGTCTGGAAAAGGAAGTGGAGTTCAATTTCTTCAAGTTGCAGGGTGGGTTGCTGGGCAATGCTCCGCAGGCAACAGATAAAATCACGCCGGCTGCCAATTCAACCAGCCAGCCCATGGTCATTCGCTGTGCTGATGCGTTCACTTACGATGTTCAGAACCACGTAGCCGTATTCAATACCAGAGTTAATGCACTGCGACATCGCAGTACGGTAACACCCAAGGGAACCACGCAACAATACGACGAACTCGATGCGGATGAGAAACTGGTGCTGGAACTCATGCCACCAGCCAAGGAAACCAAATCACCAAGTAATTCACTGGAAGAAGCGGGCGGACAGTTTGAATTGAAAAAAGCAGTAGCCACCGGCAAGAATGTTCGGATAACCGCCAACGAAGATGGCAAAGGCAACGGGCTGCATGCAGCGGGCATCGAGTTTGTTTGCGATTATGTTGCCAACGAAGTTCGCCTGCGTGGGCAGGAACAGGTAACTGCCCGCATGATGGAATATGACATCGTTGCTCAAGGAATCGTGAAAATCCTGCTGCCTGAAAAAGACGCACGTGATAAAGACCCGCGTGGCCTGATGATTCAGGGGCCTGGTGAAATACGATTGCGGCCGTCTACGACAAATCCCGATCCTTACACCCTGGCGAGTTGGAAGCGGGAGCTGCAATGGCATCGCTTAGCGGAAGAGCATCGCATTGAACTATATGGTGATGCCGTGCTCACGCACGACAAGCATGGCCGCATGGCGGGCGAACAGGTGAAAGCCTGGCTTGCTGCTGATACCAACAAGAAAGCAGATGAGAACAAAGCCGCGCAGAACCAGCCACTCAATACCGAACGGCTGAATGGCCGTCTGAAACGGGTCGAAGTTGATCAGCGTGTCAGTGTGTTCTCCACGAAGCTCGTGATCCCGCAGGCCAGACGTTTAACATTAAATTTCACAGAAGCGGCTGAAGGTACTGAACTGCCAAAGCCTGTTGATCCCTTTGATACTGCATCGGCTCCGGGTAAGACCAAGCCAGGCCTGTTAGGCAAGCCCGAAGGCGCGAATCCATCTCCAACCAGGCAGCCTGCACCCGTGCTGACATTGCATGCGGAAGAAATCGATGGCGATATCCTGGTGATCAGTGATAAGCAACAGGTCCTCAGGAGACTGGAGGCTCGTGAAAACGTCCATATCGAGCGAAAATCTGATCCAGGCAAACAGAATGGCATCGATCTGCGTGGGCAGCGACTGGAAATGTCGCTGCAGGGACAATCGGATCAGTATCGCATGAAGTTGTTTGGAACCAAAGCGACGATTCTCACCGAAAAATTTGAACTCGAAGGTCAGCAGATTGACTTGGATCAGGCCGAAAATCGGGTCACTATTCCCGGACCGGGCAAATTCAAGTTCTATACGGATCGAGATTTCCAGGGTGGTACATTGCCCAAGCCTGAAAAGGTAACATTCCACTGGAATGAAAAGATGGAGTTTGGCGGTCGGGCAGCACAATTCGTCGGTGATGTGCTGGCAGAGAAGGGGGACAGGGAAAAGGGAATCATCACGCTTAGCTGTTATTCCATGACCATCATGCTCGATAAGGTCATCTCCCTGTCAGGCAAAGAAGAGAAGGGCGATGGCCCGATGCCGGGGCTGGAAAGCGTGGTTTGCATTGCCAAGCCATCGGATACTCCAGGACGACTGCATTCGGTGCTGATCGAGCAGCGTATTAACCCCAGCCCCGAGAATCCGCACCGCCATATTATTCGAATTGAAGGCGTTCAGGTGGTGTTTGATAACAGCCGCAAAGACCATGAAATCATCAAGGTCTATGGACCGGGCGAAGTGAATCTGGTGCGTGCCGGTAAGAATCAGTTGGCCGGTCTCGGCAATCCGGTTGCCAACCTGTCCACGGGCCAGGCGAACAAGCCAGATGACGATGCTTTACACATGAAACTTACTCGCGTGACATTTCAAAAGGAAATGGAATACCGCAAGAACGAAGGCAAACTACGGTTCTGGGAAAACGTGAAGGCGTTTCATGTTCCCGGTGATGATGTCGGCATGCCGCTGGATGAAAAGCGACTTCCCAAGGAAGGTGTCTACATCGCCAGTGACAAGCTGGAAATTTCTGCGGTACAATCGCAATTCAACAAGAACACCACCTTGCATGAAATGAATGCCAAGGGCAACACGGAAATGCGGCCTAATCAGACCTCGTATGTGAAGGCTGATGAACTGACCTTCAGTGAAGAAAAAGGTATGGTGGTGATGCAGGGACTGGCAGGAAATGATGCATTATTTTACAACCAGGCCAGACCCGGAGCATCATTCCAGGTACAGCGAGCCAGGGCATTCAGCTACAATATGCGGACTAAGGAACTACGAGGCGAAGACACCAAATCATTCCAGTTCAAGTAGTCTTGGAAATCAGCGAACCAGTTAGACGAATGCCAGTTCTGCATATATGCTGATAACACCAGGACAGATAGCTCAGCTGGTAGAGCGAAGGACTGAAAATCCTTAGGTCGCCGGATCATACCCGGCTCTGTCCACTGCAAAA